>JAQICZ010000063.1 GCA_027858295.1 Nanobdellota archaeon
TTTATAAAAAATTTAAAATATCTAACAACTAACGACTAAGAACTAAAAACTCGCCCACCTTCTCTCTCAAAATCAAAATCCAACCCAATTATTCAAAATCTTCTGAAATCTCGTCATCCAACTGAGCTAAATCTTCAGCTTCGTCATATTTCGAGAGGGGTGGCTCACTATCTATATCCATTTTACTAGAAATACAAATAATTCCCAACTTTTAAAGTTTTAGACATCAAACTACCCCACCAAAAATCAGTAACTCAAAACCTTCAACCCCTTAATCTTCTCAAAATGCCTATCTTTTGTAATAATTTTATTCACGCCTGCAGAAATAAAACTAGCAGCTATGACTGAATCCATTTTACCAACTTCCATCCCCAAAGATTTCATTTTCCAAAACAACCTAGAAGACTTCTTCAACAATTCATTATTCATTTCAACAACCTTAAACATTTTAAATAAATCATCATAAAAACTTTCTTCTTCCAAATGAAACTTAATATTAGGATTAATCCCAAAACTCAACTCCAAATAACTCGCCTGGCACAAACAAAACTCCTCATTCAAACCATTCATCAAAAAAACCAACCGTTCTTCTCCTCTTAATAAATCAATCAATGCACAAGTATCAAGCCCTATCATCTCCTATTCCCTCGACTCTCCAACTCAGAATCAAGACTCTCCCTAACATCCTTATATTCATTCTCTCTATCTTTCCAATAAGTCTCTCCCCTCTCTTTCAAAACCCCAGCAAATTTCATGATATCCCTGTTCCTCTTTTCTTTTTCATTAACAACTTCAATAATAATATCTGAAAAACTCTTACCCTTACCCTTCAAAGAACATAATAAATCATATGCTTCCTGCTTAATCGAAATATTCATACTACCCATATATGTATGGGTATTTTGCCATATATAAAATTTGCGACTAATATATTTATAAAAATTAAAACACTTCATATTTTATGGTAGATTATAAAAATAAAATACAAGAGATTAGAACAAATATCCAAAATTGTCATTTGTGTGAATTACATAAAACAAGAGATATAACAGTCCCAGGAGAAGGTCCTATAAGTTCTACTATAATGTTTATCGGCGAAGCACCTGGTAAAATAAACAATGAAGTCGGGCTACCATTTGTTGGTCATGGTGGAAAAATATTCGATAAAATATTATCTTTATGTGGAATAGAAAGAAAAAGTATTTTTATAACTAATATTTTAAAATGTTGGCCGCCCGAAAATAAAAAACCAAAAACAAAAGAAATTCAATATTGTAAGAAATATCTTTTTGACCAAATAGAAGTCATAAAACCGAAAATCATCTTTGCATTAGGAACAACAGCTTATGAAACATTAACAAACAAAAAAATAAAAATAAAAAAAGAACATGGTATTCCCATAATTATCAATAATATAAAAATAGTTCCAATATTTCATCCAAATGGAATAAGATATATCAAAGGCGGAATAAAAACAATAGTTGAAGATATTGTTAAAAATATTTAATTTAAAAATGTTCTTACTCTCGAACCCAAATTGTTATTTCTGTTGACTATTTTGAATTGTTGAGATTTTTTGCAACCAGACGGTTTACAAAAAATTTCAAAATTCAAACTAGCAGAACATAAATAACAATTTACGGTGAGAGCCTACGCATCTTTCGCGGAAACGCAATCGCATCCTTAATATCAGTAAGCCCACAAATCCAAGAGATAACTCTCTCAACACCCATCCCAAATCCACCATGCGGAATTGAACCATAACGTCTTGAATCAAAATAAAATTCATAATTCTCCAAATTCTCCCCTACCTTAATCAAATTTTCCTTAATCACTTCAAGACTTTCTTCTCTCTGTGAAGCTCCGAACAATTCACCATAACCTTCAGGTCCAATCATATCAAATCCCTGAACAGTCTTTTCATCTTCAGGCTTATCAATTGTCTCAGGAGATTCCTTCATATAGAAAGCCTTAACAGCCTTAGGATAATCAGTGACAATCACAGGAGTGTCATACAAACTACTCAACTTATCTTCTTCAATAGTTCGAAGGTCCTTACCCCATGGAATATCAAAATCAAACTCTTTCTTCAATAATTTAATAGCTTCCGTATAAGTAAGATGAGGAAACCTCTTTGAAATAGTAGCTTCTAAAGTCTTTGTGTCTCTTTCTAAAATCTCTAAATCTTCCTTATTAATTTCAAAAACTTTTTTTACAACATGTCTCATTAAATCTTCAGCATAATCTTGTAGCATTCCAAAAGTTGACCAAGGAACTTCCATTTCAGCATGCCAATATTCTGTCAAATGTCTTGAGGTATTAGATTTCTCAGCTCTGAACGAAGGAGCAACACAATAAATCTTACCAAGAGCAAAAATTGCAGTCTCTGCATGAAGCTGCCAAGTCTGTGCCAAATATGCCTTTTTATCAAAATACTTAACTTCAAAAACACTAGAACCACTTTCTCCAGCAGCACTCAAAATTGTGGGAGACTGGAACTCGGTAAATCCTTTATCACGATAGAATTCATGAATAGCCCCAAAAATCGTAGACCTAATCTTCATAATAGCAGTCATCTTCCTAGAACGCAACCAAAGATGTCTTCTGTCCCCCAAAAGATCCTCATTCAAATCCTTGTTAATCGGATAATCTTCAGCAATATGAACAATCTCAATATCTTTAACAGTTACTTCAAATCCAGTAGGAGCTCTTTCATCAGGTTTAATCTCGCCAACCAACCTAACACTCGACTCAATCTTCAATTTATCAATTTTGTCCCATAACTCCTCAGAAAAATTCTCCTGCTTCAAAACACATTGAACAATATCAGTAGAATCACGCAAAACCAAAAACTTAATCTTATTAGAACCTCTAAACCTGTAAACCCATCCACGCAAAGCTACTTCACCTTCTCCAATCTTCATAGCACCTTTAACGGATATAAATTTTTTAGTGTTCATAGTAATTAATAGAATAAACCGTTTTTAATTATTTTGATTATAAAGAATAACTAAAGAATAACTAAAGATCCAAAAGATTTCGCCCTATATTAGGAGACAAATCAATCGGTTCTATTTTTTCTAACTTAATAGGTTTTATTTCCGGCAACTCGATGGGCTTTCTTACTGGCAATTTAAATGGTTCAATTTTTGGAAGCCTAACCTTTGCCAACTCAAATATTGGAAACTCTACAGGCTTATACCCTCCAATTCCATATTCTAACTGATTTGGTAATCTATTATAATATCCCTCAGAGAAACTAGAGTCAAAAAAATCCGAACTCAAAGGTGTAACGTTATTATTCCGACAATACTCCCCTCGAGATAAAGAATTAAACCTTCTTCTTAATAATTCGTCATCATTCATAAAATCCCAAAGAAACCATTTATTAAAAACTTATCTATACTCCCTACCAAAATTCACTTAACTCCACCAGTATTTCAGGCGAAGGAGGGAATAACCAATATCTCCTAAAATAGATAACGACACCAACGGGTGAGTGGGAAAAGAAAATTCCCGCAAGAAAAATTAGGGGGAGGTAGAGGAAGAGTTCTTTTCTAAAAACTAATTACTAACTACTCTTTCTTTTCTTCTTTCTTTAACAAATCCAAACCAACTTCAGTTAACTGCTCCTTAGCCAAAGCCGAAGGCGAATCAAGCATTAAATCAACTGCATCCTTATTTTTAGGAAAAGCAATAACCTCTCTAATTGATTCTTCACCAGTCAAAATCTGAGCTAACCTATCCAGTCCAAATGCAAACCCACCATGAGGCGGAGCACCATAAGACAAAGCTTTCAATAAGAAACCAAACTTTTCTTCAGCTTCTTCTGGACTAATCTTCAAAATATCAAAAACCTTAGATTGAATCTTATCATTATGAATTCTAATAGAACCACCACCAATCTCTGATCCATTTAAAACTAAATCATAACCATAAGACAAAGACTTCTCGTTAAATTCTCCATTCTCATCTAAAACAGGTTGAGTAAAAGGATGATGAACAGCCTTGTATCTATTCTCTTCTTCATTATGTTCAAAAGCAGGAAAATCAACAACCCAAGTAAAAGAAAATTCTTCTCCAGTATCAGGCCTAGTATCAGGATTATCACGACCATACTTCTTCATAGCTTCTTCATATGTTATTCTTGAAAAGGGAATCTTTAATTCAATTCCACGAACTTCTTTAAAAACTTGAGCAACCATTCCTTCAATAATATTCAAAACATCTTCTTGTTCAATAAAACTCATCTCCAAATCAATTTGAGTAAACTCTGGTTGTCTATCCTTTCTAGAATCCTCGTCTCTAAAACATCTAGCAATTTGAATATATTTATCAAACCCAGCAACTTGAGATAACTGCTTAAATAACTGTGGAGATTGAGGCAAAGCATAAAATTCACCAGGATGTTTTCTTGAAGGCACAACAAAATCACGAGCACCCTCAGGAGTAGACTTCCCTAAAATCGGAGTTTCAATATAAGCAAAATCTTGCTTTCTAAAATAATCAAGAACGCTAAACATAATATCACTACGGACCTTCAAATTCCGTTGCATTCTGTCAGTTCGTAAATCCAAGAATCTATTCTTCAAACGAGTATCTTCATCATTATTATCATTCTTTAAATCCATAGGCAGAACAGGAGCAATATTGAAAGCTTCAACACTATCGGCCCTAACCTCAATCTTGCCTGACGCCATATCCTCATTAAATTGGTTTTCAGGCCTCATATTAACAACACCCTTAATCTTAATAGAAGACTCAATAGTCAACTCCTTAAATGATTCAAAATTATCAACAGACTTCGGAACAATACACTGAACCTTACCATATCTGTCACGCAGAACAATGAAAATCAAATTCTTCATAACCCTAATAGAATCAATCCAACCACACAACTCAACATTCTGATTAGCAATATCTTCATTCACTTCATCCAATTTATGACTTCTTAACATAACACAAAAAGAGCCATTTTGTTTATAATAATTTCGGGTCACAAAATGACTCTTTTTGAACCAAGAGCTAGAGGATAGAAACTTGAAGCTAAATCAAGAATAAACAACCCAAAAATAATAGCTCGCGGATAAAACAAATTAGGCGGATAAAGACAAACAGAACTCCATAAATATTAAACAAAAAAAATCAATCCTTAACCACCAAAAACAAACACACCCTCCATGCCCCAAACGGAGCGAATAATTTAACTTGTCTTCAGGTGGTTGAGGTTGGCGGGCTTTTATATCAGCGCCATTCCACAAAACAAAAAGATGAAATGAATTTCCCGGGAGGGAATCACTGAGTGAAGCGAAGCAATTTTACAAAAATCAATCCAGACAACTAAGAATCACCAACTAATTCCTTCCCCGTAAAGGGAACCCTTGACTTTGCCTCAAACATTCATACAGAACAATTCCAAATGCCATAGGCAAACTCAAACAATGACTCATCCCAATAGTCGGAATCACAACATTCTCAAACCTACACAACTCCCTCGGAATACCCCGCGTCTCAGCCCCGAAAATAATCAAACCATCCTTCTCAAATTTTAAATCATATTCATCAACCCCAAGCTTCTTAGCTCCCTTTCGCAATGTCGTAGAATAAACATTCTCATACTTCTTCAAAAAAACATCCAAATCATCAACAACACAAATCTCAACCTCATCAAAATGCCCCATAGAAACATCTTTCATCCTCCGTAATGAATCTTCCTCCTTCATCAATTCTTGTTTATCAAATAAATAAATCTTATAAATCCCAAAAGAAGCAGCAGTCCTAATAATACTACCAAGATTAGCCGCCTTTTCAGTTCCATATAATAAATAATCCATACACTAAGAGATTAAGACTAGTTTTTAGTTGTTAGTTATTAGTTTTCTTTTTATTAGAAGGTCACAAACTCAGAAATCAAAACATAACATTATCGACTCCGTAAGGAGCAAAGGCTGAGTATTCCTTACAGTGGAGTCTTCCAACAACCACATTTAATAAAACAAAAATGTATAATGTATCAAGACTTCTCTGTTATAATACTCCATCCATGCACGCACCGCGAGGAATAATTAAATTATATTAGTGGGTAAAGGTAGATAGGTGGGCTTTCATATCAGCGCTATTCCAAAAAACAAAAAACTGAGATGAATTTCGGAAGGGAATAAAAAAATGCCTCAGCATTTTTACTATTTTTTAAACAACCCAAATACTACCGAAAAACCCCTTCACGATAAGCCCAATCAACAACCTGCGGCATCTCAACAAATTCCTTCATCAAAATATCCTTCCTACCCTCTAACCCAAGCTCACCAAACCTACCATTATGACGATTCAAAGAATCCGCAAAATCACAAAGTTCAATAATTCGACCATACTTTCGACAATCATCTTCACTCAAAGTCTCATGACCTGTCCTCTCCGGAAGAACCTCAGGATAACCTCTACTCTGCATATGATGATACAACATAATCCTAGCTTCATCCGGCAACGCTTCCTTGATTTTTTCATAACCAAAAACAACGTGTTCCTTAATTTTTTCATAATCTTCAGTCGTAAAATTACTATTAGAGATATCAGCCTTAGCAACAACTTCGACATCAACATCCAAAACACCAACATCATGAAGATACGAAGCTACCATTAGTTTATCAACAGGAAAACTAGAAAAATACTTATTCGTTATCTTCTCCGCACTAATACCAACACGAACAGAATGCCCCCATTTATATTCGTCATATTCTCGAAGCTCATTTAAGCAAGAAGCAACATAAGCCCTTCTTCCATTAAACACACCAGCACGATCGAATGACTCATTCACCTCTTTTTCAAGACTAATCATTAAAATAGCGACAATAAAACCCCTTATAACCTTTTATATAATTCAAAATCACACCATAAATTTATAAACGGAAATTTAGGAAAGTCAAATTTTCACATCAGAATTAATTAGGTATTCAAATCGACAACTCCCTCAGATTAAAAGGAACAATATTCTGTTCTAATAAATCTAACTTGCTCTTAACCAGAACAAAAACAATTAAATATTTAGGTCTCTAACTCCCCATACAAAATTTCGTTAAATCGTTTCGCATCGATTTAACCTGCCTGAAATTTTGGCACGCCATATTCCAAAAATGAATGGCTAATACAAAATTTCGTTAAATCGTTTCGCATCGATTTAACCTGCCTGAAATTTTGGCACGCCATATTCCAAAAGTGAATGACTGATACAAAATTTCGTTAAATCGTTTCGCATCGATTTAACCTGCCTGAAATTTTGGCACCCTAAATAAAATGCAGAAATCAAGACATTTTATTTTCCCATATTCAGGATGCGAATGGTAATTCCACTTATACCAAAGTGAATGGTGCTTGGTTTAGCCAGATATATAGAAACAATACTTGGTTCTCATAATACTCAATTGTTCAATCAAAAAATACCACCATAGAATCAAACACTCTCCATGTACGCAGCGCGAACGACTATTTTAACTTGCCCTAATAACTGAGCTATGTTCAGCAATTTCCCTCCTCACCCCTAAGGCAAATCAACACTAGTATACAAACCCTTTTCCTGAATAAACCTCTCAACAGGCAACGGAACAAACTCCCTAATAGAAGTACCTTCAATAACTCTCAACCGAACTCCAGCCGAAGAAATAAATTTAGCACTCGGCTTCAAAATATCAATAATTCTCATATTCTCAACTTCCCTCAAAGGATAATTCTTCTTCTCAAAAATAATAAAATCAACCATTTTTAGAACTTCAGGAAACCTATACCATTTAATCACATCATGACACAAATCACTCCTGCCCAACCAAACAAAATCATAATCAAACTTCTTCCGAAGACGATTAAGAGTATCGTACTGAGAAAGCATTCCAGGAAAATCTATCTCCTCACGACATAACTTAACATTTGGCACTCCATCCAAAGCAAGCTTTATCATATCAATCCTCAATTCCGCATCCACAAGCTCCCAATCAAACTGATGCTGCATCCCAGGCACCATCCAAACCTCATCTACGAGACCCTTCGCAACCACTTGTTTTACCATATCAACATCACCATTAGTAATCGGATTAAAATCCTCCCTAAACAAAGCAACTTTTTTTCTTTCCATTATCACAATTAAATTGCAATCATATCTTATAATATTTTGGAATTCATAAAATTCAAATCTATTCACTCCGTTCAAATATTAATCTAGTTGAATTCTCCACTACACTACAGACATCAATTGCTCTAGACAAACAGAAAAGTATAAACATTCTCATAAAAAAATAAAACTAACGAGCCTAGTTAACTCAACTTGCCTTAGGGCGGCTAATCGTGGAACGGACGATGATGACACTCCTCCCCCTAAAGGATTGCTCGCATTAGCGAACAACTCACGGCATCAGCCGTGAGCAAAGTATTATCCCTTGTAGGAATCAGATTTTCAATTTCACTTGAACCTTGTAAAAATAATCATAAAACATTCTACTTGTCACGAACAATTTCTGCCCGCGCCGCAGGTGATAATTTAATTGCCTTAATAGCTAAGCAACAGCGAATTAATTTTTTAAAATACATTCTTATTTTTTATCCCCTCGGACTAAAACTCCGAGACCCCTAAATTTGTTGTGAAAATCTTCTGTAGCCATCAATTAAAAACATCTCAGAGACACGAAACTCGAATAGGCAGACCAGTCTTAAAATATGCTTCTTCTCCAAATTTTGACCAAAAATACAATTATTTCTAAATCTCAACATAACTTACATAACCTGAAAAAATTGTTCGCTCCGCTCATATAAATTTTGAATTATCGCCGCTGGCAGAAGCAAATAGTGTAAATTATTTTTTTAAAATTTATGGTATTTTTCTGTTTGAAATATAATATTTGTCCCTGACGAAGTCGATAATTAAAGTGTCTTTATTCTGATGCCTTCTCTTGTTTTCACTCTTCAGTTTTCTGAAGCTAAGTGAAAGTATGGTTTACCACGAAATCTATTGAAGGAATAAATCCCGAAGCGATTTATGTTAGTAGAGGTACTTGTGAAACGGCGGTAGCGAAGGTCTTTTTTATCTTTAATGAGCTAATGTTGGTAAATATCAATAAACTAAACTTTTGAGTTAGTCAAAATTGGAAGAAGAACCTAAAATATTAATACCATATAATTTATTCTATACAATTCCCAAAATCAAATTATCCAAGAATCTTCCCAATTATTTTCATAACTTCCCCAGCCTGAACCTTCCCATCAAATTCTTTCATAATAATTCCCATATAAGCATTAGGTCTTAAGCCAGGCTTATCCTTAATCAAGACAGCAATCCGACCTTCAATCTCAGAAGAGTCAACCTTCTCAACTTTAACAGCCTCAAGAGCAGAAACACCATTAACTATTTTTTCAAGAATCATTTTCAAATCACCCTCATCAATCTTCCCTTTCACTAATTCTTCCATAACAAAAGTCAAAACTTCAACATCCAAAATTTCTTCAACTTCAGTTATATCCTTATCAGTTTTAGCCGCAATTTCTCCAGTCAACAACAATAATATTTTTCCAACAACCTTCGGATGACCAACAACAGAACTAATCGCTTTAAAATCTTCAAATTTATCTCTCTTAAAAAGAATAGTAATCATATCTTCTGATAAACCTTCTTTCTTCAATCTAGCCTCAACAACAGAACGCAACTCAGGTAAATTCTTTTTAGCCTTATTAATTAAATCTCTATGAATATGCAAAATCTCTAAATCAGTTTCAGGATACATTCTAGCAGAACCAGGCATCGGCCTAAGAAATTCAGTAGTAGCGTCAGGCAAACAATTTCTAACTTCACTAGAATTAGGTTCATTCAACTTTAACATTCTAGGAAACAAAACTTCTTTAAACATTTTTTCAGCATTAACCTTATCACCAAGAACCATCAAAAAAGCATCTCCACTAGAAGCACCAAACTCTTTTTTAATACGGGCTATATCTTCTGAAGAAAATTTATATTTCCCAACTAAATCCTCATCACTATGAATTACTCCACCGAAACCACGAGTTTTAGCATAACGAGCAAGGTCTGTTCCAAGCCTATAACCAGAAAACAACTCACGACCGAATAAACCTTCATAACCTTTAACAGAACATCCAACAAATTTAGCTCCGCCTTTAATTGCCTTCTTCATCCATTCCAATTCAACAGCTAAAGAGACCTCCTTAATATCTCCAATTTTAACTTTAAATATTTCCTTACTTAAATCCAATAAACCTTTCTGTCGAAGAATCTCATTATCAACACATAACTCCATAATTTTTGGATCCTGAAAACCTTTAATCTCAACTCGATTAGAGCCCTTAACTGAAATATTAATGTCTTGCCTAATAGTTCCAATCCCACGACGAACCTTACAACTTCTCAAAATTTCTCCAATCTTCAAAGCAGTTTCCTTTGCGTGTGCTGCATCTTTTATATCAGGCGCCGTCACAACCTCTACGAGTGGCAAACCTAATCTATCAAGTTTATACACAACTCTATCCTTCTCACGACTAACAGGCCGAGCAGAATCCTCCTCGAGTAAAATAAAACTAATTCCAACCTTTCCTCTAGAAGTCTCGACAAAGCCATCACGGGCAAACATAACAGTCCTCTGGAACCCAGAAGTGTTCGAACCATTAATCACAGTCTTTCTCATAACCTGCGCCATTGGAATAATCTTACAATTCAAAAGCTCACCAATTTGTAAAGCAATATACAAAGCCTCCTGATTAATTTTATGTGGTGGTTCCTCATCTAACTCCACAAGACAAGTAGTGTCATTACCCTGATAGACAAAGGTCTTGTCCTCTAAATGCTGATACTTCGCCGCAACATCAATCTCACCAGATTCTCCAGAAACCAAATGCAATTTCCGACTAACTTCAAAGAGAGGCTCATCACTTCTCAGAACTCCAGGACAATTACAAAACAACTTTCCAGTGTCAAGCTGCTGATGAATTTCAATCCCAGCCTTAAATCCTAATTTTTCATAATCAACTACCATAAGAGAAGAAGAAAAAACCTATTTATTAAATTATTCAATCGAAACGTTTCAGTATACTGGACCTATAATAACGAAAATTATCCTTACCATTAAATCTTTCTAAATCTTCAAGAGTCTGATATCTAAAAACACCAGCCTGAGAATGAGCAATAATAGTAGAGTAAGTCCCTACACCCAGAATTTCACTCTTATCATCAACAACAACACCTACATGGTTTTTATTCAGAGCATCCTTCCAAGAAACAAAATAGCCATCTTTCGCAACAGAAGTTTTTTCAAAGTCCATAGATTTTCCAAACTCCGATATTCTACTCAAAGCATTTACCTTCAAAAGAGCATCATCAGAAATTGTTCTCCCAACCAGACCAGTGATTCTAGAGAAGTTTTTACTTTTCATTAAGACTCCTAAAAAAAAACACTACTTAAAGATTATTGAACTCAAAAACATATTAAATAAAAAATCATTCTATCAATTCCAATTTACTCGGAACCTTATATCTCGTAGATATACCCGCAGAATTAAATTCTTTACTCATTTCACTCAAATCCGTTAAAGTTAATCTTCCACCACCATTTTGAAGAGACCCATTTCTATGCAAAACCTTATATGGGTTCTCCTGAAAAATTACTCCCTCGTGAATAGGGTTACCATCAGTACCCCAAACAACTAAGTATCCTTTTTCTGGTTTAAACTTTGTAGATAAATTAAAATTTATTTTTTTTGCATCTTCTCTAGAGATCATCCTATCAGAGTCTATTTCTCCAACGAGATATGAAGCAGTACCTGCACAATTTGAGCCAATGCTCTCAGCTGTTTTTACTCTATGCTGCATAAATTGATAAAAATCTTTATTTTCCATATTATTGTGACTCCATACCTGAGACTAAATCATAAACTGTTCTTATCCCCATTTTTTGTAAATTCTCAGCATCATCAACAATAGTCGTATGATTATACCCAAAAGGTGTAAGTTCTCCACGATACTTAACTAACATTTCAGATTCCCCTTCTTTTGCTAAAAAATAAGCCCTATTATTGCCATCACTAATAACATTCCCAATATTTGTTTTCCAAACTTCTGGCAAACGTTCTATCTCGGAAATTCCATTCTTTTCAAAATATTCCTGACTACTCTTACGTGGAGTATCCGATACCAATAAATCCTTTAAGCTCATCTTCTTTTCCATAAAATATACACGAAAAACATCTATTTAAACCTTTCTTTCTGACACTACACCAAAGGGACAACAATAAAATAAAACTATTCGAATAAAGCTTTATAATCTCAAAAATCCAAATAAACTTATGAAGAAAGTGGTAAAAAAAAAAGTGAATAAAAATAAAAAAGGCCAATTAGCCCCAACTACTCTTGCATCAACAAAATTTGGACAAAGAGCCGCAGACCAAGTAACAAAATGGGCTGGAAGTTGGACATTCATTCTTACATTTATCGGGTTCCTATTACTCTGGATAGTAACAAACACATACGCCTGGCTTCACGAATGGGATCCTTTTCCATTTATTCTATTAAACCTAGTATTATCTTGCATTGCCGCACTTCAAGCCCCCATAATCCTTATGAGCCAAAATAGAGCTGCAGAAAAAGACCGCCAGCGAGCTGAATATGATTACGCAGTAAACAGAAGAGCAGAAAGAGAAATCTCAGACCTAAAAAAACAACTTACAAGAATTGAAAAATATTTGCACAAATAAGACAGTCAATCGCAAACCGCCAAAACAAAACCTATTCTCGAAAAAACATAGTACACAGATTAAAGAGACTCAAGAGATAATATACTCAACCACAAAATCCCTTAAATCCCAAAAATCCGTGTACCAAATGGCTAAACATTCATTAAATCAAAATCCATTAACACAACCTGTAAACAGATTATCGGGCAAAACACTCCCAAAGAAAAACACTCCATTATTTTCGAGCAGCGTACAGTATGCGGCTTACAGTTTGTGGCTCACGGTCAACGGTTTACGGCTTACAGTTCACGATCAACAGTCTACGGTCAACAGTCTACGGCTTACTGTCTGCGGTCTACTATTCTAAAATCCGGTCATTAATCTCCTTCCGACATTTTTATCTAAAAAACTTTCCCAAGAGTTTTTTAGTGCCCATAAAATCGTCGCATGAATTAAATCCTTATTCTGTAATTCTAGGATTTAATTCCTTAGCAAAATTAAATAACATCTTCTCTTTCACAACTTCCTTATCCTTGGCCCAATCTTCATGACCTAAAACCCAACTTAACTTTACAAACGCCGTCTCAGTCAGCATATCCTCTAAAAATATAATCCCTGAATTAGCAAGCTCACGACCAGTAACATATACGAGAGGCTGTAAACGACCATTCATAGTCTGAGGTGTAGCACAAACAATCATCCCCTTATCCATAACTTCCTTCAACTTCTTTGTCCACGGTAACCTAGCACCACTAACAGCGATATCTCCAATTCCCATAAATTCAATAATAATACCCTTGTATCCATTTTCAAGGTAATAATCCAAGATACTCGGATTTTGCCCAGGAATAAACTTAATCACTCCAATCTTTTCCTCAAAAGAAACATCCAGAATAACTTTTTTCTTATTCTCTCGAGGATTAAAATTAGAAAGATATTCCAGCTTTTCAGGAGAAATTTTCAATATAGGCTCAGAATTTACAGGCCTAAAAGCATCCCTTCTTGAGGAATGTAATTTCTTAACTTTAGTTCCGAGAATAGCATAACAAAAATTATCATTTGAATTCGCATGACCAACCGTCATAACCTCAGCAACATTTGAAATTGCAGCTTGAACAGAACATTCTAAATTCAAAGAAGCATCCGAAGAAGCCCGGTCAATACTCCTCTGAGAATAAGTAACAATAACCGGCTTATTCAAATCTCGCAAGAAGAAAGACAAAGCCGCAGACGTATAATGCAAAGTATCAGTCCCCTGGGTCAAAATAACTCCACTAATTGATTTATCATTAAGCATCTTCCCAATTACTTTGGCAACCTTCTGCCAATCCTTAAAATCCATATTCTCAGATCCCTTCATAAAAGGCGATTCCACCTTCACATTAACCTTGTTGAATAGATTAGGATAAATCTTGAAAAGTTCCTCAGGAGTATCAACCCAATCAACTCCACCTTTACCAGGATTCAACTTAGCAGAAATCGTTCCACCAATCATAACAAGCCCAATCGTAGGCTTCGAGCCATCACTAACAATCTCGAAATGAGTTTCAACTTCCTTTCTCTTCTTAATTAATTTAATCTCATTTACATCTTTACGATTAAATCCAATATTATATCCGTTATCAAGTTTCAAAAGAAAAGTTCCAGCTTCAGGACTAGGTAAATAAACACCCTCATAAATTTCCTTAATCTTATGAACTTCAACTCTATCTCCAAATTCAGCATTACATTTCATACTTTAAAGAAAAAAACATAAGTTATAAGGTTTTTTCTTATCTTGCATAAAACTATCCAACCATAAGACTATCAGCTATCACATATACCTAACCCTTAAAAACCAAAATTACCTAAAAACCCAATATGACAATAAAAAACCCCTGGCATGATGTTCCAACCCATCCAAAATCACCAGAAATAATAAAAGCTGTAATCGAAATTCCAAAAGATTCAACAGTAAAATACGAGCTAGACAAAGAAACAGGAATGCTAATGCTTGACAGATTTCTATATTCTGCAGTTCACTACCCCGGAGACTACGGCTTTGTTCCACAAACCCTCTGGGACGACGGAGACCCACTAGACATCATTATTCTAACTGGAAGACCAGTATACCCAATGATACTAGCATGTGTGAGAGTAATTGGTGTCCTTCGAATGATAGACGGAGATGAAAGCGATGACAAAATAATCGGAGTTTACAACCAAGACCCTAGATTCAACGAATATACTGATCTAAAAGATATTCCAGAACATACACTAAAAGAACTAAAATACTTCTTCGAAAAATACAAAAAACTACAAGGCAAAACATGCCAAGTCCCAGAGATAGAAGGTAAAGAAGAAGCCCTAAAAGCCATTAGACGATCTCAAAAAATGTATGACGAAAAATATGGCAAAAGAAAATAAACTCTTTTTTTGACAAGCATAGAATCTAAAAAAAAATCATTCTTTAACTCTCTTAATAATAATCTTCGTAATCCAGATTGCTAAGAAATAACCAATTAAAACACCAGAAATCAAAATCGCCCAAGAAGTAAAATGTAATGGTACAATTCCAAACAACTTACCAATTGGCGTATAAATAACAACCAACTGCAATATCAACGAAATAATCAAGGCCCAAAACAAAAACATATTAGAAAACCAACCAAGATTTTCTTGTTTTCTTATAACAGCAACCCTAACAAATTCATATAAAATAAATCCAGTAAATAAAGTTGTCCTTGCAATCCCACTATCCTTTGTAAAATAAAGTGAAACGAAGAATGTCGCAAATAAAATAATTGTCTTTTTAGCACCAATAACTCCAGTCAACCAATATAGTTTTTTATCAAGAATAGCCGCAGATTTTTTACGAGGTGACTCTTCCATTATCTTTGGACGTGCAGGATCTACCCCTAAAGCTAAAGCAGGAAAACCATCTGTTAAAAGATTAATCCACAACAACTGAATAGGTAACAAAATAGGTTCCTTCAAAGCCAAAAACAATGTCGCCAAAAATATAATTGCAACTTCTGCAAAATTACTTGTCAAAAGATAATTTGTAAATTTCTGAATATTGTTAAAAACTCTTCTTCCTTCCTTTACTGCAGAAACAATAGTTACAAAATTATCATCAAGCAAAATCAAATCAGATGCCTGCTTCGCAACATCAGTTCCACGTATTCCCATTGCAACACCTACATCAGCTTTCTTTAATGCAAGCGCATCATTAACACCATCTCCAGTCATCGCAACAATATTTTCATTGCCTTGAAGTACAGTCATTATTCTCAACTTATGCTCTGGAGTTAATCTCGCAAAAACCCTACAGCCACCAACAATCTTAGAATATAACTTTTTATCATTTATCTTTTCAATCTCAACACCAGTCAACACACTGCTGCTTTCAATCCCAACCTGTTTTGCAATCACCTTAGCTGTCAAAGGATTATCCCCCGTAAGCATCAAAACAGTAATCCCAGCAGTCTTACATTTCACAATAGCCCCAGAGACTCCCTCCCTAGGAGGATCTATTATACCTTCAAGCCCAATAAAAATTAAATTCTTTTCAATAGAAGAATCATTCTTCTCCTCCGAGCCAGCAGGCCTATAAGCAAAACCAATCACACGTAAGCCTAGAGATGCAAAACGAGTATTCGTCTCAAGTATTTTTTTCTTCTCAAGAGATGTCAAAGCAACCACCTTTCCGTCAATCAAAATATGACTACAAACATTGACTATACTCTCAGGAGCTCCCTTAGTATAGACTACATTTTTCCTGTCCTTTGAAGACACGACAACACTAACCATTTTTCTATTTGCATCAAAAGGAACCTCAAATATTCTTTTATATTTCAAGTCATATTTTTTTTTATCAAACCCTAAACTCATCCCGAAATTTCTAATCGCAATATCTGTTTCATCTCCAACAACCTTTAACTTCTCATCATATATCTCCTTTGAATTATTATCCAAGACACCACAAAGACAAAGCTCTTCAATTTCAGATTTAACAATATCTTTAATTTCAACTTCTTTGCGATTCGAATAAATCTTTGCAACAGACATTTCATTCTTTGTTATAGTGCCTGTTTTATCTGTACAAATATAATTTACACTTCCAATAGATTCTATCACAGAAAGTTTCCTAACAAGAGCATTTTGCTTCAGCATTACTTTTGACCCAACAGCAAGACTTAACACCAAAACCGCGGGAAGCCCTTCTGGAATAGCCGCAACAGCCAAAGCAATCGCAATCAAAATAGAATTGGTCAAGCTATATTTTATCAACCCAAAAAGGGAAGTCATAATAGCAACAAAAAGAACTATCCAAAATAACTTATTACTCAATTTATCCATCTGTACATAGAAAGGTGTTTTTTCTTCAACAATATTTTCAATCTGGTGAGCAATCTGCCCCATCCTTGTTTTCATTCCAGTTCTATACACTTCAGCATATCCATTCCCAGAGACAGCATAAGTATTCATATAGATCTCATTCCCAATCTTCTTATTCACAGCCATAGATTCTCCTGTTAAAGACGATTCATCTATCTGAAGATAATTTGCTTCAATCAATTTCGCATCTGCAGGAACAATATCCCCCTCTTCAAGAACCAATAAATCTCCAGGAACTACATTCTTAGTAAAAATTAAACTAACAACACCATCTCTTAGAACTTTTGTTTTCGGATTTGACATTTTCTTCAAAGCTTCTATACTTTTTTCCGCCTTATAATCTTGAATAAATCCACTAACTCCAGAAACAATAACAATAACAACAATCAAAATAACATCCAAGAAACCTTCAGATTTACCAAAATAATTAACAGCTGCAAGTATTAACGCAGAAACCATCAAAAGAATCAAAAGTGGAGATTTGAATTGCTCAAAAAAAATCTTAAAAGGGCTCACCTGTTTCTCTCGAACAAGAATATTCTCTCCATATTTTAAAAGAGACCTCTGTGCTTCCTCAGATGATAAACCTTTATTTTCCATTATTAACCTTCCACTTAACAATTAATTTTGAAAACAAAATCGGTATTACTAGGGTAAAAATAACACTTGAAGCTACAATTATAGAATAAAGTCCTTCCTGAATTAATCCACTATCTAGAAGTATTTTTATTATAACAATACTTGTACTAAATCTTGCGGAAAGCCCTATTCCCAAAAGAATCGCGTCTTTCTTGCCCAATTTTTTATATGCAAACATATAACTAGCTACTAATTTGGAGACTGTTGAAGCAAAAAAGATAAGAAGCAGCAACCAAAAAGATGAAACAATATAACCAACATTCAATGCTAATCCAACAGAAAGGAAAAATATCGGAGCAAAAAATCCGTAACACAAACTCTTCATTTCACTTTCAATACTTTTTATTCTACTGACTGGCAAAAAAGTCTTCAAAGAAATACCTGCAAGAAGGGCTGCAAGAGCCGAACTACCAGAAAATTCACCAATACCAATAAACAAGAATAAAACTGCCAGTGAGAGTAGAAACAACGTTTCTATTCTAAAAGAACTAAACTTCTGCCCCTTACTCTTCAATCTAATGAATAAACTAGTCAGCACAAATAACGATACAAATGCAATAATTGTCATCAGAATTCCTCCTGTTGCAATTGCCGGAGACTCTATACCATAAAATAAGACAATAATGACCAAAATCATAATTTCAAAAATATCATCAAAAGACCCTATACCTAAAATCACTTGACCAAGCCTTGTCTTAACAAATTTAAACTCATCAAGAATTGGTATTAGAATCGCCTCTCCAACAGTTGCAAAAGAGGCTCCTACAATAAAAGAAATAAACCATCCATAATTAAAAACAAAATGGATTAAAAACATCCCGACTAAACTTTCTACAAGAATTATAAAAAAAGTTCCTTTTACAATAAACCCTGCAAATTTTCTCATTTTTTTTAAATCAATTTCAAAACCAATTATGAACAACAGAAAAAGCATTCCTAAATTAGCCATAAACCCGAATTCTACTGATGATGTTATACTTCCAAATGGATTTTTAATTGCCAGAAGAACACCAATCAAAAGCGAAGAAAAAATCCATGGAATTTTAAATTTCTCAAATAGTCTCCCGAGTAAAAAAACCGATATGAAAAAGACTGCAAGAAAAATAAAAATATTCACATCCATGCATACAACTAGGTAGAACCGTTTTAAAATATTTATGGAAAGCTATTCGTGTTATAACAATTTCAAATAAGCTCAATAATAACCCCAAAAACAAATATTAAAATCAAAAATCCCAAAATCCACCAATTACTATTCATTGAATATTCGGCTTTTCTATTTCCCTTTTCTTTTGCTTTATTTATCATTAGAAGTGCCAATATTGCAACAATCCCACCAGAAACAACACCACCAATAGATAGAATCCTAGAAAAAGAAAAGAAATCTGTTAATTGAGACAAAACAAACAAAACAATCGGCACCAACGATGCAAGTATCCAGCTTTTATTTTCACTACATCTCTCATCAAACTGAAAACTTTCACAAAGAGCATTTCCATTTGCTAAATATGAAGTAAACATTGTAAATATTCCAAGGATAACAAATACTGACCCAAGTCCTAATGTTGCTACCTCTGGAGTACCCCCCCCTTCACTTCCTAAGACAACCAAAGTAAATAAAGAATAAAATATAATAGAGACAATTGTACCAGTCAAAAGAACTTTTTTAAATTGATGTTCATTATTCTTCAATACAATCTTAATCTCTGGAATAGAATTAAAGCTCATAAAAGCAAATAATACAACCCCAAAAGGCAACAGTAGATTTGCCTGATTAAAACCTAACAAGTTAGACATAACAACTTTTGGTATAAACAAACCAATAATAACTACAAGAAGCCCCAAAACAATCAGAACCCCTATTTTCTCAAATTTCTTCAACGATTTTATACCATCTTTTAATAAATAAGCCATGACAACTCCAGCTAAGATACCAAAATGAATCTCATAACTAACATTTCCAAAAAATAAATAACTCAAACTCTTACCCATTCCTAACATATACGCAATCAAACCCGCATATATACCAAAAACAACTGCAAATTCCATTATATGCCGAGCTTTCATTCCCAAGTATTTTTGGACATAACCAATCAGTTGATGATCTCCTTTTGTTCTCAAAGCAACCTCACCCAAAAAAGAATTCACAGTATAAATCAAAAAACCAACAAAAAGGATATACGCTAAAGCAACAAAAAAACCAGATTGAGCAGCAATATACGGAATACCAAGAACTCCTGCCCCAATACAAGTTCCCACTAAGATAGAAGATGCTGTCAAATATTGTTTGGTACTACTTTTCATTTTAATCACCTCAGATTAAAATTTGAAAGACAATTTTACTTTTAATAGTTTTTATTCTCAATCCTTTACCCAAAGCCATACCAGCCCCCTTTTTTCTATTATTTTGCTTTATGCCCGAAGAAACCTTTTTTCTTTTTTAGTGATTTAGACGAGGCAAGTGATTTTCCGTAAATCGTCTGATTACGGAAAATTGCTTAACGAAGTATAAATTGCTGAAAAAGAAAAAAGGGATTGCCGGGATAAGTTAATAGATTTTTCGCAAAAAATATATTGACTTGTGGGAGAATTTCGTCACGATTTCCCAAGGGAGTGACAAATTCTCGCTCTCGTTCGAAGCTCGGCATAGAAAAAGGGATTGCCGGGATTCGAACCCGGATCAACAGGGCCGAAACCTGTTATTCTATCCATTGAAATACAACCCCATACCATGCTTTGATTGTAGTTCTCCCATACGCACAAAGCGAATGGCATTCAACTGAGATACAACCCCATGGAGTAAAACAAGAAACTAAAAACGATTTAAATAACTTATGAAAGCCAACAAATCAAGATATCAACCAGTAAAGCACTAACAAACCTTCGCAAGCTCAGTAAGAAATTAATAATAATATTATCCACTGCGTTGCGGGCATAAACTGTTCAATTATAACAAAGCAATATTAATTTCAATTTCTACCAAAAACAATGCCCCCAGCGGAGCGAATAATTCAAAATATTTTGGCAATAAATGAGACTCCCCGGCCTAAAGCAGTATCTCCGATATATAAAATAAATAAGTGATTTATACAAAAACGATTCTGTCAAAAACACACCCTTCATGCACGCACCGCGAGGGATAATTTAATCCGTCGTTCTGGGTGGGTGAGAATCTTCTGAAAGTTCTAATAAATCTCAAATGTCAGAGATTTAAAGAAACTTTTACGAAGTTAGAATATTGAATATCAGCGTCATTCCGCAAAAAAAAAGCTGAGATGAATTTTTGCAATAATTACAAATGATTACAAAATGACAAAAAGTCATCGGAGATACTGTAAAGACGCGGGGTATATCTAAGATAGGCTAGAGCTTCAATTTTTGTTAATCTTTATCAGAGGAAATAATACCTAACCCTGTTTATCTCCAACCAAGTATGCAACCCTGATACAAAATTTCGTTAAATCGTTTACCAATCGATTTAACCTGTCTGAAATTTTCGGCTAAACAAAGTTTACTTTGTTTTCCCATAAGCCAAGGCAAATGGTTCTTAGCCATATTCCAAGGTGAATGACTATACAGCATTACTAATTCAATTTGCCCTAATAACTGAGAGGCAGCGAAGTGATTTTGCAAAAAATACATTATTATATTTTTACACCCTCGGACTGGAACTCCAAGGAACTAAAAGACATTTATTAGGGTGAGAGAGGACGCGTGCCCAAAGAGGGCGTGAATAGAATTGCCAAAACTGAGGCCCAGCTTCCCATATCGGGTCATCCCTTGTGAAGGCCCAGCTTCTCCTATCGAGTCATGCCATTGGTACCTTCTGCCTTCACGAATTTATTCGCCCCTTTCCATAAATAAAATAAATCCCTTTATTCAACAATGAGAAGAAGACATAAGGTAGCCATCGGTGCATTCACAACATTGACAATAATATTTATGGTTCTAACAGTTATTGTAATGAATAGTTTAATTATAAAACAGAATGTAGAAAACAGAAATCTACAAGAAGAAATTAGAGAGCTACAGGAACAGACAGACGGGAAAATAAACGAAGTAGCAGCAGACCTAATTAATACAAAAAACTCAATATCAGACAAATTCAATATATTAGATAAAGACCTTTCATCAACTAATAAAAAAATTGGAGAATTATCCGTAACAACAAACAAGGACTTTTCAAGCATAATAGAACAGAGTATCCCCGCTATAACAACCGTTAGGACGCTCTCAATGCAAGGCTCTGGATTTTTCATATCAATTGATGGATATCTCATAACAAATACTCACGTCCTTCTAAATGACATTCAAGAATTTTCAAACTTAATTCAAGTAGTTACAAGCGATAATCAAATTTATTCCGCCGAAGTAATCGGTGCCATAAAAGATTTGGATTTAACTCTCCTAAAGATAGAAGCAACATATCCATACCTAGAGCTCGCAAACTCAGACGAATTAGAAAAAGGCGAAAATGTCATCGCCATCGGTAATCCTGAAGGTTTACAACTCTCAGTAACAGATGGTATAATCTCAGCCACAAAAAGAATAGGCCTTAACAACCAACCATATTACATTCAAACAAATACAGAACTAAATCAAGGAAACTCGGGAGGTCCACTAATTAATAAAAAAGGCCAAGTTGTTGGAATGAATAATTTCAAAATTGCAAACAGTGAAGGCTTAGGCTTCGCACTAGAATCAAACTATATCAAGGAAGGTGTAAACCTCATAAGTCTGGAAATGTTAAATCAAACATTAATAGAATAGCCGTCAACTTACTGCTAAAACCAAAGAATAACTTATTGATAAAATTGGATTATGCCCCGCGATGCATACAAATATTCTAGATTCGCAGGAAAAAGTTATATATATTATTCTCCAACAGAATCAAAATCGAGATAGAATCCAGATAATTCAACTTGCCTTTAGGGTGGGCCGTGCTATCAGTGAAACTGAGAGTACTTATCTTGGTGAGAATAAGAAAATCTCCGATTTTCCTATCATTAACGCTAATTCATCACCGACCCCAAAGATTTATTTATTATTAAAAACTTTCGCAACCAAATAAATCAAAAGCACAATCAAGAAGATTGAAATTATTGTATAAGGAATTGCCTGAATAAACATACCAAGTGCAGATGAACAATTAGCGCCAGATTTACATTGTACTAATGGCTTAGAAATATAATAAACAACTAATAAAACAAATTCAACCACCAAAGTAATCAAAAAAGATTTTCTAATAGACTTCCAAACTTGCTTAGAATTATATTCCAATTTTTTGAACATGAAAATAATTGCACCAACAATCAGAACTACAGCTAACAATAATATTAAAAAAATCGGAGACAACCTACTACTTGATTCAACTACTATTTCGCCAACCATAAAAGAACTATCTCAAAAATATATATAAATCTACCTAAGACTTAAAAACAAATTGAACCGAAGAAAATTAATGCTTTCTTCTAATATGCAAAAAAGCAAATACAATAACCAAAACAATTACCCCAAAAATCCAATAGAAATATTGAGAATTCTTTGGCTGACAACTTTGCTGACCAACCATATTATTTGGAATATACGGCTTCAACCCAGGACAACATTTATCTTTATCCCAAACAGAATCACCCTCTGCTACACAATAATCTTCAATCATAAATTCACTTCCACATTCCCCATAATTAAACTCATCAATCAAACATTTGGAACCATTATCAAACACGCAATATGAAACCCCTTGGTCAAAATTATTTTCAATTTGATATCCTCGTTGCATACAATCTTTATATCTTGGATCCATTGAAGCAGATACTGAAACTGTTGCCAAAATTAGAACAAGAATAAATAAGATAAACGAATATTTCATATTATAACTATCTCAATAACTTATATAAACATGCCTAAGACTTCAGAATAAATTGAAGTAACCCTACTAACAAAGCTTGTAAAAATCATCGAGCAAATAAAGACACCACCAAAAAAAACACAGAACAATAAAGAATAAACACACCCCATGCACGCAGCGCGAACGGATAATTCAATTCATATTCTCGCTTTCGCAATAATTCAGCAATTTCTAAAATACTTCGCAAGATCAACAATTAAGACATCATATTATCCACTGCGTTGGCGGGCATAAATTGTTCAACTCAGATAAAGTAGTATATATTCAACCACCGACTTTCAAACAAGTATGCCCGTATAATTAACTCAACTTGCCTTAGGGCGGTGGGCTGGGAAACGGACGGTTGTGGTGAGAATCTTCTGGTACTCAACTACAAACCTTTCGGCAACACGAAGTTCAAGTAAGGACACTACTATAAAAAAACATAGAACAACCAAAACAAACACCCCCTTTGCACGCACTGCGAGGGATAATTCAACCTGCCTTAAAACGGGTAGGCTTTCATATCAGCGCCATTCCAAAAAGCTGAGATTAATTTCGGTGGGAATAACAAAAATTTAGAATTTTTGCTATTTAATCAATAAACAACATTATACTGACATGAAAACTCAACCGTAATTCTTCCCCCAAAATACATTTAAACCCCAGCCACTTTTCTTAATTATGGCAAAAGTAGAAGAAAAAGGCATTCAAACAAAGAAAGCAGAAGACATGTCTAAATGGTATGAAGAAGTTTGCTTAAAATCAGAAATCGTAGAATTCTCAACAGTAAAAGGCTGCATGGTAATTAGACCAAGAGGTTATTCTATTTGGGAAAAAATAAAAGAACATTTTGAATTAACAATCAACAAACCACTTGGAGTAAAAAACGCATATTTCCCCTTATTCATTCCAGAATCATTCTTCCACAAAGAAACTGAACACGCAGAAGGCTTTAGCCCAGAAGTTGCCTGGATTGACAAAGAATTAACTGGTGATGGTGAAAGACTAGCAATCAGACCAACCTCAGAAACAATCATGTACGATTCCTACTCAAGATGGATTCGGTCATACAGAGACCTCCCCTTAAAGATTAATCAATGGTGTAATGTTGTAAGGTGGGAAACAAAAGCAACAAGATTATTTTTACGTTCAAGAGAATTCTTATGGCAAGAAGGTCACAACGTTTACGAAACACCAGAAGAATGTGAAACAGAAACAATCGACATAATCAAACGATACGCAGCACTATGTGAAAACCTTTTAGCTATGCCCGTTCTAGTCGGAAAAAAATCAGAAAAAGAAAAATTCGCAGGAGCAGTACATACATACACAATCGAAGGGTTCATGCCAGACGGAAAAGCCTTACAGTCAGGGACTTCTCATAACTTAGGAGATGGTTTCGGAAAAGCCTTCGGAATATCATTCTTAGGGAAAGACGAAAAGAAACACACACCCTTCCAAAATTCATGGGGCCTTTCAACAAGACTAATCGGTGGACTAGTAATGACTCATTCTGACGACAAAGGATTAGTGCTGCCTCCAATGGTTGCAGAGAACAAACTAGTGATTATCCCATTAATTTTCAAAAAAGATAAAGAAGCAGTTTTAGAAAAAGCAAAAGAATTAACAGACGACCTAAAAGCATTCAATCCAATCCTAGACGACTCTGAAGAATATTCACCAGGATACAAATATGCAGAATACGAGTTACAAGGAATTCCCTTAAGAATTGAACTAGGACCTCGAGATTTAGAAAACAACCAAGTAATGATAAAAACAAGAATCGGTGAAGAAAAAATTGCAGTTCCATTCTCAGAATTAGAAAAAAGAATCCCAGAAATTTTAGAAGAAATGCAAAATGAATTATTGAGAAAAGCGAAAGAAAGAATGGACTCACAAAAAATGTCAGTTTCATCAACAGAAGGATTTGAAAAGGCAATCGAAAAATCAAAATTAATCAGAATGAACTGGTGTGGAGAACCCCCTTGTGAACTAGACATAAAAGAGAAAACAGGTGCCACAACAAGATGTACTTTGCTTGAAGAAGAAAAAGCTGAAGGCGAATGCCCATTCTGTAATAAAGAAGCAAAAGAAGTTATGTATTTTTCTAGAAGTTATTAATTTTGGCTCTTCTTCCAATATTGACAAAAAAAGATAATCATCAAATTTAAAGAAAATATATTCGCTACCGCTCATGATTGATAGGGTGGGCAGTTGATTTAATCGAAAATCATACGAGGGCTTCTATTCTTGATGAAAATATTATTATAATTTGTAACGACTATTTATCTTACTCTGATTCTAATACAATGTTTGTCTCTGCCAGCGGCGATAATTCAACTTATCATTTCTGAGCGACAGCGAAGTTATTTTTTCCTTAAATGACTAAAACCAAAATATTTCTCTAGAAGCTATTAATCAAAAAAAATCAAGACAGAGCAAATCGACAATCTCCTTGGTCAGTAGCCTTTTCTTTAGCATTCATAGGCTCACTCCCGATACTGGCTGTACTAAATGAAATATTAGCAGCCTCAAGATAATAATCATCTGTAAAATTTGCATAATAATCAGAATACTCATCTCTAAAAGTTTCATTGATTTTACAATATTCATAAGACTGCCCCATATTTTCAGAATAAATATGACAAATTCCATCTTCCTCAATAATAACTCCCATATCATATTCGCCACCAAAAGGATGAGTATAAGTGCATTTGTGAGGTTCACAAAAACGAATCTTCTCAGAAAAATTCTGAACACAATATCCAGATGAGATTAAAGAATTCCAAGAGTCATTAAACTCACCACTCAGAATGAATTTATCATAAACATTTCCGACTTTACAGCATTCAACATCATCACCATTAAATTCGAACAAAGAACTAATTCCTGTGCAAATTTGAGTAGAATTTATATAAATACCCTCTTCATATTCACAAAACGATTCCTTTGTATTCTCCGCAACAGTATCTTCTACACAACAAGAAATCACAGTACCATTAAAAGGAAATTCCACAGAATCATTACAAAAATGAGTTTCGTTATTTGAAAAATAAAAATAATCAACCGTACTATTCGATTTTCCAATACAAAATTCTTTCACTGTTTCATTCACTTGTTTTTCAACCTCACACGCCCTAAGAACAGAAGGCTTATTCAAAGTTGTATTACAACCCGCATTATCAACACAAGTCCTTGCCTTCTCCTCATCAGTACAATTACCCCAATCCCCACAAGTCCAATTTTCAACACATGTACTATTTACCACAACAGTAAAATTTTCTGGAATAGTTTCATTTACAATCGGAATCGTATAATTAATTAAAGTAACAACCCTATCCAATTTCTTCAAATAAATTTCAGGAATACCTCCGCTAATTTTTTCAAGCCTAATAATAATGTCATTAATTCCATCTGAATCCAAATCAACTTTTTTATCTTCACTTAAATTTAGAGTAACCGATACCCCATTTATTTTAATTTTAGTATAATTAGAATAAGCCTCCTCCAAAGTGATTGTTGAGGTTTTCCCATTCAGATTTATCATAACAGACTCTCTAATAAGCTTAATTGATTGTCCCTTCTCCAAATCATCCTCTGTTAATGACGTACCCTTATCATAAAAAAGAATAAAAAAGAAAGATCCAACAATTAAAACAAAAAGAAAGCCAACAAGCAAAATACCTGGTTTCAAAATTGGAGAAGAAGTATTACTAACCTTATTACCTCCAATAAAACTTAATGCTGATTGAACATCTTCAGGACGCCAACCATTCTCTAAAAGATCACTCTTCAACTTTATCAAAGAAACCCCTCGATTCATCCCCTCTTGAAAATATGTAACCAGTTCCTGATTAACCATAACCATTCAAAAAAAAAGAACTTAATAAACTTTAACATAAGAAAGGCGAATGTCCATTCTGCAACAAAAAGGCAAAAGAAGTTATGTATTTCTCCAGAAGCTATTAATTTTGACTCTTCTTCAATATTGACAAAAAAAAAGATAATCATTAAATTTAGAGAAAATATATTCGCTACCGCTCATGATTAATAGATGGTGCCAATGACATGACCCAAGATGGGAAGCAGGGCCTCAATTAAATTAATCTAAAGGCATACGGTTAGTGTATTTTTGATGAAAATATTATTATAATTTGTAACGACTATTTATCTTACTCTGATTCTAATACAATGTTTGCCTCTGCCAGCGGCGATAATTCAACTGATTTAATTCTTCGCGGTAGCAAAGATCTCTTTTTGTATTTAATGCTGCAATAGCAGAACATCTTAAAGAATTAAACAATAATCTACTCAAAATTTGAATAAACTACATTTTCTAAAAACTACTATTTCTATATAACACTAACTGCCCCATAACCATAATCATATTCCCAACCATCCAATGCTCCACCTATCTCATTCTCAGAAACAACACAGTCAGAAACTCCCAATTTATCATTAACAACACGACATAAATATACATAATATTCATATTTATAGTCCCCAGTTACATTAAAGCCATCAAAATTTAATTCAGAATATCCCTCATCATCAATATAAAAACCAGACAAATCTCCAATAGTAACAAAAGCCATGCTATCTGATATTTCATTATCACAATACCTCAAAGAGTCTTTAGAATAACACATCAATCGCGTAGTATTAATATTTGATTGTATAATAGAAACAGAATAATTTCCAATAGGATATTCATCAATAGAATAATTGTCCTTAAAGATATTTACTATAATTTCTGAGTCCACTGATTCCCCATCCAAAAGAGTATTGTTAACCACAGCACTATTATTCTCCACAACATACCCTTCCTTACAACAAGAAATCATACTTCCATTAAAAGGGAACAATGTAGAATTACTACAAAAATGTGTTACATTATTTTCAAAATAAGAATAATCAGTTCCGATTACAGATTTCTCAGAACAAAAGTCATCTAAATCAAACTCCAAACAACGACCAGAACAACAATAAGGATCATATTCATCTGCATCCCAACCTTCATCACAGAAAAAACCCTCCGGCTCAAAACAAGCATCATCTTCAATAAAACAACCATATTCATCCGTCCCACAATTTCTACTCACAGAAGGCTTCTTCAATGTTGTATTACAACCAGCATTATCAACACAAGTTCTCACTTCTTTATTATTAGTACAATTACTCCAGATAGTACATGCCCAATTTTCAACACAACTACCATTCAAATAAATTGTAAAATTCTCTGGAATTTTAAAATCATCAAGAGAAGAATTAGATTCATTAACTACGTCTTTTTTTTCAAAAAGTCTCAAATAAATAGTTGGAATGCCACTTTTAATCTTATCAATACGAATTAATATATCATTAACACCATCAAAATTCAAATCTAATTTTCTCTCAGTCTTCTCAATTTTAATAACAACTCCGTTCACATTAATCCTAGCATAATTAGAATAAGTACTATCCAAAGTCAGGGTTGACACCTTCCCATCTAAATCTATTATCACAGGCTTACGAACCAATTCCACATATTTTCCAGAACTCAAATCAGACTTAGTCAAAACAAGCCCATCACTATTGAGATTAGAAAACAAAATAACTGCACCGATTAAAACAAAAACTACAGCAACAATAATTAAAATTTTATAATCAAACTTCAAAGAATGCGTCGTCGTTTTAATCCCCGTAACATATTCATTAAAAGCATCAACAATTTCTGTTTTAGACCAACCACTATCTAAAAGATTATTCTTTAACTGAACTGAAGAAGCACCTCTATCCATCCCCTCTTTAAAGTATCTAACCAATTCCTCATTAGCCATACCTCTTCTAAAAAAACAGACTTAATAAATCTTAATAATCATTTTTCATTTAAGAATAGCAAAATACCATACCACCTACTAGTTACAACCACCAAAATTCAACTGCGAAAGTAACCCCTAAAGGTAAAGTAATTCTTCTATCCATTCACTATTCTGTTTTCAATAAAGAATTTAGTTCATCTTCCCAAGACAAAGTCTTTGACAGAAGACTCCCAAGTTCCCTTTCTACTTCTTTTCTTTCCATTTCTTCCATTTTTGTAACCGCTAAGCGGCATTGCCCAAAAAAATTCAATCATCTCCATGGGACCTAAATTTAAATTAGAAATCTTTTCTTAATTTAATTCAGGTTTTTGGATAAGTCTGAACTAAATCAAGCGAGTTTAGCATCGATTAAAGTAGTCACTGAAAAGACATACATGTTGCACGAATTCCAGTGTTTAATCATAATAGAATAAAGAATCACTACTTTAAATATCTTATTGAAAAACTATGTATTCACGACGCCAAATATACAACATATAGTATCAAACTAAAAGATTTCTTGAATTTTCTACAAATTTTGGAAGTTCATCCGGCATTTTCTAATAGAAAGCTTTTCCAAGAGTTTTCGACTGTTCTGAAATTGCCGCATGAGCCTTCTAACATAAAAGCTTCAAATTAGAAATAAATTTATCAAGCTCATCAACATCCAGCTGAGCGCCAACAGCCTTCTCATGCCCACCACAAGTCGCCATAGAAAATTCCTTTATTACGGACGTTGCTTTATCACGAACACCATCACCTCGTAAAGACAGATTTACACGAACCCCTCTAATAAAAGCAACAAGAATTGTTTTATCAGGATACAAATAAGACAATTTATTAGCAATATCCGCACTCATACTTGTTTCTCCAGAGTACCTAAAAACCAAAAGAGGTCCACCATCAAATTCTTCTTTAGCTTTACCAATATATTTCTTAAATTTAGTATCAATTTCTGCAAATCTTTTATGCATTGTGTGATTAGTACTCGTCTCTTCAAGAGCTTCGTAAGGAGTCTTTGTATCAATCAAAAATTTAATCATCTTAATTACATTAGTAGTCCTGTCCTTTAGACCAACTCCTACCATTCGAGAAATCCTTCCAATAGAAGAATTATAAAAAATTTCAAAAGCATCTTCTGACTCTAAACTTAAATCAGGATATTTTTTAACAAATTCCTCATAGAAAGGCATTACAAATTTATCTGCAATTGTCCCCACCACAGCTATCCATAGATCTTCTTTTCTCCTAGATATCTCATAGCATACCGCAGTAACCGGAATATTCTCCTTCTCTCCAGAATAAAGTGGATTATAATAATGAACATTATTTGGAATTGCTTCAACATCATTTTCATGATGGTCAATCCAAACAACCTTTATACCATCCTCTTCCAACTTTTCAAAGAATTCATTCAAAACTGTTGGTTGATCTAGAATAAAAACAATATCCGGATTGAATTCACCAACCCTTCTATAATAACTCATATCAAGAGGCGAAGTTTTTACAGGTATTCCATTACCACGTCCAATCATCCGACGTAGCAATAAGTAACTACTAAGTCCATCCTGGTCATTATCAAAATAAAACAAAGGTTTTGCTGCATTTTGCAAAAGTTCTCTAACTTCTCCAACTTCTTGTATCGTAATCATATAAAGAAGACAAAAGAGTCAATTAAAAATGTTTGGAACACTCAATCCAAACCATATTCCACAACCTGCTGATCCTTAATCGCGGACTGATTTCTCGTACCAACACCTTCATAACGCTCCAAAGTCGCATCGATATGCTTTACTTCTGCCTTAGCAATCCTAGAATCTAACCAAAAATAGAAATAATACAAAAAAACCATTGCAAACAAGCCAAAAATAAAATAGAATGCGATTTTTATAGCAGCAGAAAACTTAAAGACAGTCTCATCAGAATTATCAACAATGATATACTCCGTACCCTGTTCAACACCAGTTTTTATATCTTCTAAAAAATAATCACTTAAGACTCTCTCTTTCAATACATTAAAAATTCCTATCCCAAATCCTATTATGAAGACTATCGTCATTCCAAAGAATATCCAAAACAACCACTTCCTCTTAGTTTGCATAAAGAATATTACCAAATATCCTATTTAAACATTATTACTCAATATGGAATCAAAACAATAATAACCACAGCACAACTAAAGGACTACAACCTCTGCTGATAGGATAAATAAATGAGAAAATGAAAAATAGCTAATTGATATAATTGAATTATTCAGTCGCGCTGAATGCAAATAATAATAGGATTTGTCATAGAAGTTTTATATTATTCAACAAAAAACCAATCAACCCCAGAATCCAGATAACTAAACTCGGTCGTTGGTGGCGGAGGGGGCGGACCTATGCAATTTGCCTTCTCTCTTCAATTTATTGAAGGAAATAAAACATCGCAGAGTTTTATGTTAGTAGAGGTACTAGCAAGCAAAATAAAAATTCAATCACGAAGCTAGAACTTCCTGTCTTAATGCATATTGCGGGAGGGAAATAAGAAGTGCCACAGCATTTACAATAATTATATAATAATTAATCAAAGAACTCAAATTCTTCGACCCAAAGAAACCTTTTGTCTCAAGTTATACATCTCCTCTTGGAAGAATGCAACCATAGCCTCAGATTCCAAAACATCCAACAGATTGGCCCTACTTGCACTCAAAAGAACATTAAAATCATTAAAATTACCAATCAACAAATCAACATACCGATCCAAAAGATTAGTCTTGCCCAAAATTCTAATCCCCTTCGGAGAAATACTTTTATCATGCAACTCCTCAAAAACCAATCTTGAAATATTCATGGGCTCAAGCAAGAAATCAAAATCCATAGTCTCCAAAACATTCAGCGCATGAGCATGATTCGCCCCAAAATAATCTCTCAAAATCAAAGACTCTTCCTTCTCAATACTCCCAGTTAATTCTTTCAATCTCATTTTAACAATTGATCCCTCACGACCCAACTCAATCAAATATCTTTTAACAACCTCAGAAATCCTCTTGATAATTTCAACCCTTTGAAGAACTAAACAAACATCTTTAATTGCCGCACTTTTCTCAAATTCCCTAGAATTCAAAGTGTCGAGCAAATCGTCAAAAACATCTCTCTGCTTTTCAAGAATTTGCAAAGTTTCAGAGGCACGCCTTAAAATCTCACTACTTATCTCAAGCAAATGATATTGATCCCCATAATAAACTGAAATCTTATTCTTTCTTTCTGAAACCGCAATAACCAAAGTCTTTGCCTGCTTTGCAGTCCTCTCTCCAGATTTATGTCGAGTTCCAGTTTCCCTTGACGGAACTTCAATGTTTGGAAACAACATAGAATTTGCCCTAATAATCCTCTTCCCATCCTTAGATAAAATAATTGCTCCATCCATTTTCGCAAGCTCTACAAGCCTCTGCGCACTAAACTTCACATCAATCTTAAACCCACCTTCTATAATAGGAAGAGTAAAATCATTCTCAAAAACAACCAAAGCCCCCATCTTAGCACGCAATAAATCATCAAGAGCAATTCGGAGGCTCGTACCAGGAGAAACCATTCTAAGAATATCTTCAAAATCTTTCTCCATTTTCCTACCATCATCAGGATTACTAGAAAAACTCACAAACATTTCCTCTGTATTTTCATTTTCCTCTGCCATGCAAGAAATAAAGACGTTACTTATATAAAACTTTATTTACAAAAGCACAACAATCACCTAAACTGTTTACAGTTCACAGTCAACCGCCTACACTTCAATCAACAATCAAAGTCTCAATCATCGGCAAATCACAAAAATTAGTAGTAAAATTATAAGCCCCAGCATTCAGAAACACCAACTTATCTCCAACCTTCGGTTCTTTCAAATAAACTCTATATCTAAATAAATCCATAGAACAAGGAGTAATCCCCTTAACAGCATAAACTTCGCCCTCACCTTTCTCAAGCTCCCCTTCAACAAGCAACTTAACAGGAACAATCACTGCATCCAAATCCGAATTGTAGACAGAGGCATCAACGATAATATTCCCCTCATAAATAGCCTTAATATTTGTTTCAAGTTTTACAGCCGGAGCAGAAATAAATCTTCCAGGCTCATTAATTACTTTAACACCATATCCATTAAGCCAATCACGAAAGCTCCGAATCTTATTATAAATCCCTTCAAACACCTTAACATTAGTATTAGCATAAACACTAGGCAATCCTCCACCCATAACCAAATAATCAATCCCCTCTAAAGTTTTCCTATCCAAAACATTCTCAATCTCACGCTTCAAATCCCACTCCGCCATATTCTGCGTCTTACGATGAAAATGAACACCAACACCAACAACTCCATGAACATCTTTCAATTCCAAAATTTCATCATTAACAAAATCAGAACCAAACCCAAAAACAAAATGCTTCTCCGTCCTCAAAGTATTTTCCTTCAACTTCAATCTCAAAAACAAAGTAATGCCCTCAACCTTATTCTCATTCAAATATTTCTTTAACGTCTCTAAATCTTGAACATTATCAACAACAAAAAACCGAACACCTTCACCAATCAAATAAGAAATCTCTTCATTCTCCCAACCCTGAGAAAGAAACATGATTCTTGACTTATCTTTAATATTCTTTAACTCATGAACAGAATGAATGCTAAACATAGAACTCGTATTATCTTCCAGAATCCCCGTAACAATTGGATTCGTCTTCGAAGAATAAGAAACAATATCAACTAAACTCTCAGCCTTTTCATACTGCTCCAGAACAACCTTCTTAGATAAAATAAATTTAGGCTTCATCTTTAGTCAACAGTAGACGGTTTACGGTCAACCGACTGAACCTCCACAATAAAATCTGTAAAATAAATCACATCATCAACATGAATCGGGAAATTATCAAACTTATTATCCCCTTCTTCCGGAATATCAGTCACACCCTCACCTTCTAATCTAATCCCATGAAAAATAACTCGAAGCTCCTTAGCTTCTTCATAATCAATTCCTAACTTCATCAAAACACCCTGATAAAAAAACTGAGTCCTCGGAAACATAGCCTGATTTTCAATTGAATGTTCAATCAAATATTCCTGAACAGCCTCACTAATTTCAAATCTAAATCTCAAATTTCCATATCTAATTACTCCAACTTCTTCTGTTTTCATTTTTGCTCTCCGCCTGTCTTAGCTGACAACTGACGACTGACAACTGATGACCCTTCAAGAAGTCCTTCTTCTTGAAGTTCTTCTAAAGCAGCAGACATCGCCAAAGGAAACATAATTGTCACATCTCCAATAACAGTCGCAATATCACTCTCATCCTTAACCTTACCCCAAGACTTCGCCTCTTGAGTCGTCGCACCACTCATCGAACCAGAACTTCTATGCGCAGTCGTCATATAAACAGCATATTCAGCCCCACCATTCAAAAGAGTCGCCAGAATAGCATGATGCTTTGAAATAGAACCACCAAGGGCAATCACAGCCTTCTTATCATCATAACTTGTTCCAAGAAGAATATTCCCAAAATCCTCTACAACATCAACAATAAAATCCTTATGCTTCTGTTGGAATAAATACAAATGGAAACCAATTCCTGCATCAGTAATCGCCGGACAGAAAATAGGCACACCCTTCTTCGCTGCTTGATACAAAATAGAATCCTCATCATTCAACATTAAGCCAAATTCTCTCAGCAATTCAGAAACAGACCATCTTTTCTTTTTAGCATAACATTTTTCCAAAGCACCCAAAATCCAATCTTCAAAAGCCATATACCCTTCAGTGTCAATCATCAAATTACCAACACGATTAATTCCCTTCTCATGAAGTTCAACATCATCATTGTCAAAAGAACCAACATCAAACTTCTCACCACTAGCTTTCATAATATCTTCCTCAATAGCCCCAGCAGTTGTAACTAAAAAATTCGGAATCCCGACCTTAACCAACTGAGCAAAAAAACCACGAAGACCAGATGTCACCATATTAGAAGTAAAAGTCAAAAACACTTTCGCATTATCTTTCTTCATCTTAACAATAACATCCTTAGCCTTAGCAAGCTCTACACTCTGGAACCCAACTTGCCCAAGTTCCTCTACAAGTTCCGAAACCTTCATGCCTTCATGCCATACAAAATCTTTAACTTTCATCTTAATCAATATACTAAATAGAATTTAATTTAAGAAAGTAACGACTAATCTAATTCTTAGGAATTGGAATAGCTTTATCGTTCACTTTCATAAAAATAGAATCAAACCTTCTTTTTTAAAAGTTACTATTTGAAACAAGTGACAAAAAAGCATGGCTAACGACTAACTGCCAACAGCCAAAACCCAATTAAATATTTAGATTGATAACTCACATACAAAATTTCGTTAAATTGTTTTCCAATCAATTTAACCTGATTGGAATTTTGGCTAAACAAAGTTTATTTTGTTTTCCCATAAGCCAAAGTGAATGGCTAATACAAAATTTCGTCAAAACTTTGCCCCGACTGATTTACATTGAAAACTTTTCCAAGGGTTTTCAATTGCCTGTAAATTTGTCCACAAGGGTTTTAACCTGCCTGAAATTTTGGCACCCTAAATAAAATGTAGCGACTAAGACATTTTATTTTCCCATATTCAGGATGCGAATAGCAATTCCACTTATTAACTAAGCGAATGGTGCCTTCTTATGGATCCAGACATGTTAAAACAATACTCGGTTTCAATAAATCTCAATTGCTCCACATTCAATGTTTTCAAACCACCAAGAAATCAAACTCAAACGACCGAACCCGAAGGGTAACATTAACTCAACTGAGGCCTAGCTTCCCCTATCGGGTCATCCCTTGTGGAAGGCCCAGCTTCCCTTATCGGGTCATGCCATTGGTACCTTCTGTTACTTGCCCTGCAACCAAAAACATATCCCCTTCCATGCATAAATCTTTTTAAAACATAATGCTGTTAACAAATTATGAAAAAGGTTTTAAAAATTTTATTAGGATTAATCCTTGCAGCAGGACCACTATACTTCATCCTGCCAGGAATGAGTATGGCTTCATGGGGAAGAGCTGCAGTTAATTTAATCAAGGGCGGAATTACAATTATTGTTCCACTTATTGGATTAGCTCTAATTGCTATGGGCTTCTCAGAATTAAAAGAATAGATTTTCAAAATCCACTCTAAATATAATTATTATTTTTATTATTAGCTGTTGCTTTCTATATTTACTTAACAATTAATTACTACACCAACAATTTTGATTTGTTTTTGAATTTAGACTAGGCATTTTCTTACGTTGTGTACTTCCCGTACACGAGTAAGGAAATAACGAAGTATAAATCAAAAATGCCTTCTCTCTACAATTTATTTTAGTTAGTAGAGGTACTGGCTTGCGGAAACAAAATTATCCAAGAACTATTAATCCACCTTCAATTATTGCCGCAGCTATTAACAAAGGAATAACAATATAAAAGAAAGTTCTAATTGCCATCTGGAACTCTCTTCTCAAAGCATTATCTTTCATAAACAAAAAAAACGCTGCAAAAAACACTAAAAAAGCAACTACAATCAAAAATTTACCAATCAACAAATAAAGAGAAGCCATTAATAAAAAAAATACAACTCCAAACCCAAAAATAAAAAATACCTGACCATAAATATTCTTAATTTTAAAATATTTCTCAACAAACTTTCCACCCAACCTCAAGCCGATTCCCAATGAAATGAACAAAGCAGGGAGCTCAAAAATACCATGAGGGAATAATCTCCACAAGGAAATAATCCCACTTTCTGTTACACTTAAACTAGAAGCAAATCCTAAAACAAACCCATTCATGATTCCATTAAACAAAGGAAATATTCCAAAAAATAATCCGCCTGCAAGCCCCATAAAAGAAGCTCCCACATTATTTTGAAACAAGAACCCCATCATCTTCAAAGCACCATAATCCTTAGTCTGCTCAACTAATTGCTGAAAATAAGCCAAAAGCTGCATACTAATCTCTTCCGGCAAAGGAATAAAAAACCCAAGCAAAGCAAAAAAAACAAATATCCCAATCATCATGTTAATATGCTTCTTAGAGTCAATCAAATAAGATTTAGCTTCCTTATATCTACGAGCAAGGAACGAGCCCTTCACCAATGACTTACTACTAACAACTGACGACTTTTTCACAACCTTCTTCACACTCTTTACCATAATAAATACAATTAACTATTTCTTTTAAAGGTTATTAAGAATAATAGCTCACCCCCAATTTTGGAATTAGTTTTTATCAAGATGCTGTTGATTTAATTTTAGTAAATCGTCTGATTGTTAAAATTAAATTAATAGTATATTGGTGAAAAATAAACCAAAATCACCTGAAGTGTTGTTGAACCATGCGTATCTTATTCGGAAACTTCTTCCTCAACAACAAACCATAAGCAAGACCAGCGATAAGGCCACCTAAATGAGCAACATTACCAATAGGAGCACCAGTTCCTAAAGTAATTAACCATAATAATACAAGCATCCCAGGTGCAGCATATTTCATTTTTATAGGAATAGGTATGAACATCATATACACTGGCAAATCAGGAGTCAAAAATATAAGCACTCCAATAAGTCCAAACAAAGCCCCACTAGCACCAACGGCAGCAGAAACATTAAATACTATATGCAAAATTCCAGCAAACAATCCAGACAAAAGATATAACCAAATATATCTCTTCCTTCCAATAATCTTCTCAACCAAGCTACCAACAAAATATAAAGAAATCATATTTACAAATAAATGTAAAAAATTGCCATGCATAAACATACTAGTAATAAAAGTCCAAAAATATCCACTCTCAATACCAATACGACTTATTTGTATGAATTGCATCGGGAGAACATTCAAAATAATCAATAACCTAAAAACTATAAAAGCAGTGACATTAATACCAATCAACTTTTTCGTTAAACTAAGACTTCTCCAAAACGGAAAAATTTCTTTCTTCTTTTTAGGATATATTTGGTGAATTGACATTTTAATAATATTAGTGAATCATCGAAAAATAAATTATCGATTTATCTAACTTACTTTCTTTTCTTTTTAACGACTTTTTTATTAGAAGTAGTCTTCCTTGAAACTTTCTTAACTAAATTCTTAAATGTTTTTTCAACAGAAGATTTCTTTACTGGTCTTTTCTTGACAACTTTCTTTCGATGAATGATTGCATTTGTCGATGCCGCGGACTTTGGCCGTGAGCTTTTAGCAACAACCTTCTTCTTAGCAACTTTCTTAACAGCCTTCTTGGCAACTTTCTTTTTAGCAACAACTTTCTTCTTGGCAACTTTCTTAACAGCCTTCTTAGCAACTTTCTTAGCTACCTTCTTTACAGTCTTCTTTTTAGTAGGATTCTCTTTTTCTTTTAACACCTTTTCTGCTGCCTTTATCTTATCTCTTTCCGCCTTCCTTTCTTCTCTCTTCTTCTTAGCATCTTCCTTCTTCTTAGCATTTTCTTCTGCTTCTGCCTTTAATCCAACCATCCGTCTCCTATCCTTTTTCTTTTGTTCCTTAACAACTTCAATCTCAATTTCTGCTAGCTTTTTATCAATCTTTTCTAAATTTTTCTTTAAACCTTTCAATAATACAGAATTATCCTTTGTCGTAAACAATTCACCACATTCATCACATGTAAATTCCATTAAAAGTGCTTCATCTTCACTATATTCCAAATTACAATCTTCACAAATATAATATTGCTTTTCTTCACGACGATTGATTTGTGTTTCAAATCTCTCTCTCGTTTCCAATAATCTCTTTTTCAAGAACTCTAAACATTTCAAAATTTCAAACTTCCAATAATAGGTATACCAACCCTTCTTTTTATCCTTCTTTCTCTCCGAAGAAACAAGCCCATAATCTTCAATTTTGTAAAGAATATTCCTAGTCTGATTAATTGTAATCCCTAACTTTTTAGCGATATTAAATTCATTTTGATGCTTGTTAGCATATAATAATTCTGCAATTGGTTCACTACCTTTACCTACTGCAAGAACAACAATCTCCTCAAGAAAATCAATTAACATGTTTTATATAAAAAACTCTCAAATAAAAAGCTTTTGTTTTGGATTTCCAGATTTCTGACCAAAAACTCAGACAGTTTTGTTGAAAAAGCCAACAAAGTAGCTGGAAACCTGAGGTTTGAAGCCTAAAAATATTCCGAATTACCTTGTAACTCCTATAAATACTTACCCTGACGAGTCGAGAGATTCTGGCCTCAAGCATCCAACTTCTAGCAGAGAAGTTGAAACCAGAAATTTTCAACAGAGCCAATTAGACATCAAATTTATAAACTATATACTCCAATGTATATATCAGAGGTGTAAGATGTCATTATTTGGAAAAAAAGAAAATCCCGCAAGTTCTGTACCACAGTTGCCAAAACTGCCAATATTACCAAGATTGCCAGAACGTCCTTCTTCTCCCACACCTGCATACAACGATTCTCAAGTTCCCCTAAAAGAATTCCCTACACTAGATCAATCTGATAATCCACAAGATTCTTACGAAGACGAAAAAGAAATTCATCAATTGCCTAGTTTCCCAACAAATCAGTTTGAAGAAAAATTCTCTCAGAATACTATTAAAAATGCCATTTCAGGAAGAGATAAAATGACTAACGTAAGTAATAGAATACCAGGAGAAAATCTTCCAGAAATGAGCCATCCTATTGAAGGTTATCAAATCGCTCATGAACCAATGGAAAAAAATCCAGAATTAGAAAAACGATTTATTCCAAAAGATGAGGATGAAGAAGAAGTAAGACAACCATCAACAAAAAGAGAAAAGCCTATTTTTATTAGAATTGACAAATTCGAAGAATCATTAAAAATCTTTGAAAAAACAAAAGACAAGATTTCTGAAATTGAGCATTTATTAAAAGAAACAAAAGAACTCAAAAAGAAAGAGCAAGCAGAATTATCTATTTGGGAAGAAGAAATTCAAAAATTAAAACTACAAATAGAAAAAGTTGATCAAGATATTTTTTCTAAAATAGAATAATATGACCAGCACAGAAGAAAACCTAATTCATCTAAAGCTTGACTATTCTCAAGCTAAAGACGCAAAAAAACATATTCTCTCATCAGAAATTAATCTATTGAAAATTACTCAATCAATAAAAAAATATAAAAAATTAAGATTAGAAGAATTAAAGCAAAAAGAAAAAATTGCATCAAAATTAAAGTCTACAAGAGCTGATATTCTGTCATTGCAAAAACTTATGCCCAAAGTAAAAATACCGAAAATATTAATACGAAAAGATGAACCCCAATCACAGCCACTAGAAGAAAACGGTCAAAAGATTACAAGATACGGAACAGTTGAAGACCAACTAAGAAAAATTCAAAGAAAACTAAAAGACCTCGAAGAACATTAATTCTTAAGAATCGCCTGTCACAAACCACTAACCACATACTTAAGCCAACTTGAAAAGAATCAAACTACTAAATTCCCCACTAATTAAACTGCCCAAGAGCTGAGAAGCCTCTCCAATATTTATAACAAACTTCAACTAAAATCGACAAGTCATACAACATAGCGTTAACGCTTTCTAAGAACCACCTTATTTATCAAGAACAATTTATGCACGCACTGCGAGGAATAATTAAACTGCCTTAAAGTGGGTGGGTGGGCTTTCATATCAGCATTATTTCACAGAACAAAAAGCTGAGATGAATTTTGGGAGGGAATAACAAAAATCCCTAAAGGATTTTTGCAATTATAAAAAATAATGGCTCTTCTCCCAATTTTGACTAACTCAAAAGTTTAATTCATTGATATTTAGCAACATTAGCTCATTAAAGACAAAAAAAGACCTTCGCTACCGCTCAGAATAAAGACACTTTAATTATCGACTCCGTCAGGGGCAAATATTATATTTCAAACAGAAAAACACCATCAATTTTAAAAAAATAATTTACACTATTTGCCTCTGCCAGCGGCGATAATTCAAAATTTATATGAGCGGAGCGAACAATTTTTTCAGGTTATGTAAGTTATGTTGAGATTTAGA
>JAQICZ010000001.1 GCA_027858295.1 Nanobdellota archaeon
ACCTTTCAAACAGCGGTCATATTGCCGGTCGCATTCAGAAGGTTTATATTCTGGATGAAAACGGGAAAGGCGATGAAAATACGATCGCCCGGCTTCTCCCATTTCATCAGATATTGCAAACCCTACTATTAACCAGTCGTGGTAATTGCAGGTTAAATCAAGTCTTGCATCTTCAATACGGCAGGTTATAATTTCTATTTCTTTATCAGGGGAAGTGGGGGAGGCATATTTCCTTCCCACGGGTTTTTGTTTAACTGTGGATTACGGGCTAATTCTCTGTCCGCATACGCACAAAATTGGCGCGAGTTTGGATGCTGAAAGTTTGTACAGAAACCACAGTTAAATTTATAAAATGTTATGGGCTGGTTTTTTTGATAATTCATTCTGTTTTACATTAATTATTCTTTTCAATTGAATGTTAATTCGTCTGAATTAGAAAAAATAACAAGTCTCTTGCAAGCTCTTGTAGCTGCAACATAAAAATGCTTTTTGTTCTCAAATTTGTGGGCATTTATGATTGCAACGGTGTCAAATTCTAGTCCTTTAGTTAGTAAAGTAGTTCCAATGCATTTGCCATATATTTTTCTGCCAACTCTTCTTATTATATTCTTGTGACTAACCATAGCTTCGTAAACACTTATGTTCTCTGTTTCTGCAATGTCTAGAGCTTTACAGAGTGCATATACCATATTTTTACGATAACACTTTATTCCGGGAAGTTGCATGATTTTCTTTATGATTATTCCAAGTTTTGAGTACCTCTGTTTTGGTTGAATGTAATTAATCAAAGCTTGCAATTCTTCAACCAACTTTTTTGAAGTTATTTCGGTTTTTCTTTTAAATCCTTTATCATTAAACCACACATCAAGACCAGTTTTATTAAAGAGAGTGTATGACAGCTCCTTTACTAATAATATATCTATCTCTTTATCCCAATTATCAATATCTTGAGAAATTGAATATGAATCTTTATCATCAATCGATTCAAGTAAAATAAGTCTATTGTTGAACGATTGAACGATTTTCAAACGTGGTGCTATTGATGATGCTATTGGGTGGATTATTAATAAGCTTTCTTCATTAAGTAAGTTTGATAGCTTATTTCTATATTGAGTCCCTGGTTTAAACCAATCGTTTTCATTGCAAATGATTGTTTCAATTTTATCGTATTTCTCGAGTTTTATTGTTTCGTCTTTTTGAAGTCTATCTCTGATATCTTTTAATTCTTCTCCTAACTCATCTTCATTGGCATTATTCCATCTCCATGGCGTAGCTAATGGCTGAACTTCCTCAAATTCTTTTAGGTCATTGTCAAAATCCACCAAATTTCCATTAAAATCAAAAATGCCTTGCATCGGGTCTCCCAAAATATGAGTTGGAATTATAGTAGATAATTCTGTAATCATTTGATGCTGAATGTCGGTGCAATCTTGGTATTCATCAACAAATAATCCCTGATATGAATATCGTATTGTTTTTTGAATTGTTTCGATTTTAAACAACTCAGTTGCTTTTTCAACGATGAAAGGGTAATACTTGTTTGCATCTTCTTGCAGTGGGATATCGTCATTGCAATAAAATGACAGGGTGTATTTTTGTGCAAAGCCAGTGATAGTTTCTATTTGATATTTTGAAGCTGGAATATTTAACTTCCTTACCTTTTCCTTTATAGATGCAATACCTGCATGTGTATGTGTTAAAATAAGTTGCTTTTCGTTTTCAGGAGTACTTTCAAGACATTCTGCTAATGAATGAGTTTTTCCAAAGCCAGCGGGTGCAATGAGTAAACTTTTCTCTTTTGATATGAATTCTGCAATACTCATTCGTTTATCCAATTTGAGAGATTATCATATTCTGTTTTAAGAGTTGTTCCCTCTAAATTGGGTATAGAATTAAACCAATACTTTCCAATGACCTCACCGTGATCAATACGTTTATACCAACCTTTCTTTTTTGACTTATTGCCAAGTAATAATCTTATTTCATCATTTTCTTCTCCAATCAAGTCTTCAATTGTCTCCTTTCCTGTTACATCTAAAATACTTTGTTCGGATTTTTCCTTTATTGCGTATTTAACTAGTTTCTTTATTTTTTCCCATGGAAGGTCTGAAAAGATTTGTTCTTCAATTGACTTATTTTCCTCGCAATCAACAACAAATATCCCTTTTCCCCTTAAGTTTTCCTTTTCATCATTAATTTCCTTTTTATCAGAATCACAAAAGGCACAAACATCAAAACCTGCCTTATTAAGTTTTAAACAGTAATTAATAAAATTATCACCATTCCCGTCAACATAAGATACTCCTAAGACCGAAAGGTTATCTTCTTTATTCTTGATTCGATAGTTATTTAATGCTCTACAAATTCCAACTTCAGTCGCTCCTTCGCAAACAATAACCCTTTTTGCAAAAAAAGCTTCCGGATTATTTCTTAAACATCCTTGAAAGTCTTTTTTGAAAGAATAAAGTTTTTTAGAGTTATTCTTTCTCAGGAAAATATGTTTTGCGGAAAGTTCGACTAAAACATTACTAGAATGGGTTGTAAAGAATACTTGACCTTGATTATTATCCTTTAAATATTTTGCAAGGAATTTAGCCCTGTCAGGCTCTAAGCCTTGTTCTATTTCATCAATTAGAATTATTCCACCCTGCTTCGCTAATTCTAACTGAATCGCAATTGACAATAAACGTTTAGTTCCCTTACCTTTTAATCTAAAAGGAATATTTCCGTTGTGAAGAGAAATGCTTCCTTCCTTTATTAAAGTATTTTTAAAATCAACAAATGCTTCTAAATCACCAGCTGATAAGCCCAAGTTTGAAGCAGCAGATTTAACATTATCAATGACAGTATCAAACGAACTAAAAGACTCAGACTTTTTGATACTCTTTTTTGCCTTTCTATTTGCCTCAGTGATTATTTTGTCGGTGTCTATTTCAACTTCTAACTGCTTAAGTAAAGAATAAAGAGGATTTCCTCTACTCCAACTGAAATGTCTATCAATATAATCAGAAACTATAAACACATTCAATCTTGCTCTATCATTCGCTCTAATTTCAATATCTTCTTGCTCTCTGTTATTTACTACATACCATCTTGGCTCTAAATCATTATTTACAACCAATTTAATAGTAAGTGCATCTTGGCAGTCTTCTAAATCCTCTGAGAGGATATCATCAACAATCTTATTGTCCTTATTTATTAGTCTTTTGTATAGTCCAAATTTTGAATCAGATAATAATTCTGTTGGAAGGTCATATAGAGTTACCTCAATCTTAATCGATTTTTTTATTTTCCCATTATGGAAATCGGTGTCATAAAAACTATAATTCCAATTCGGTGATAAAACCGCTGATATCGCATTTAAAATAGTTGTTTTTCCAGAATCGCCTCTGCCAATCAAGCATATTAAATCATCTCCTTTAAAGACATGTTTAATTTTTTTCAGACATCGAAAATTTTTAATCTTAAGAGTATGAATTTTAGCCATTGCCTGGTGTTTTAAATTATTTGTATGCCGATTCAGCTCCGCTGTTTAAGCTTGCCCCACCGGGTAGCTTACGCCCCCTAAGAACTGTACGTGCGAGTTTCCCAGCATACAGCTCAGGCACTTTTAAGGCCAACACGGTGAGGTGTGACCCGGCTGTTATTACTATGTTTATTTGA
>JAQICZ010000005.1 GCA_027858295.1 Nanobdellota archaeon
TTTTAAATTTTTTATAAATATCCAAACCGCCTCCCCCACCCTCCCTGACGACGGGGCAGGTTGGGTTATTGGATTCTAGTTTTTGTAGATTCGATTTAGAGATTTTCTGTTAATCTAATAAATCTTTGCACACAGCGTGAATGATTATTTTAATTTTATTAATTAGCTAGCTTTTTCTTTTTATTATTCTTAAATTCTTCTGAAATGCTTTGGCATTTCTTATTCCCTCCCGCAATTCATTTCAGCTTTTATTTTGCGGAATGACGCTGATATAAAAGCCCGGCCCCACCTCCGCCCAAACGACGAGTTTAGTTATCTGAGTTTCATTTTGGTTTGAATTTTTTAAGAATAATATATGATTTTTCTGATTGTGATTATTATTTTCACGTAGCGCGAACGATTATTTGAATTCTCTTGGAATGTAAAATATTTAAGTAGGGTTTCTTTTATTTTTCTAAGATGGTGAAGATTTTAGTTGTTGGTGATTTGCATGGTGTGAAGCCGCAGATTCATTTCAAAGATTTTGATTGCATTATTCAGCCCGGTGATGTCTGTGGGAGTGATAAGATTAGGAAGATGTATAAAAAATATTTTAGAATTATTGATGTCTTAGGAGAGTTTGCTCCTTCTTTTGAGGAGTTTGCTGATATGGAGTTTGGTTCTGGTGGACATGATGAACTAGTTGAGGAGTCTATGGTTAAGGGGCGTGAGATAATTGAATATTTGAATTCTTTTGGTGTGCCTGTTTTTATTGTTCCGGGGAATTGGGATAATAGTTATGGGAAGACGAGGATTAAGAATATGGAGAAGAATGATTATAATTATGACAAGACTTGGGTTGATTGGTGGTTGGGGAAGAGCATGAATAAGAAGTTGGTTGAGGGGTTGGATAATATTTATGATTGTCAGTTTTCTTGTTATGAATTTGAGGGTGTTAATTTTGTTGGGTTTGGGAATACGAGTGGACCTGAGAAGTTGAAGGAGAGGTTGAAGAAGGGGAAATATGGTCGAAAGGATAAGTTAAAGTTAAGGAAGAAAGTTTATGAGTTGTATGGCCGATTGGAAGGATTGTTTCGTGTGGCTAAGGGAAAGCCAGTTGTTTATATTAGTCATAATGTGCCTTATGGGAAAATGGATAAGGTTATTGAGGAGGGGAGTTATGCAAATGGTAAGCACGCGGGCTCAACAGTTTCTAAGGAGATGATTATGAAGTATCAACCTCTGGTTTGTGTTGGTGGACATATCCATGAATGGTTTGGTCGGCGAACCAAGATGGGTAAGACTACTGTTTTGAATGCTGGTTTTGGTCATCATGTTAATACTTTGATTGATATTGATGAGAAGAAGGGGCGGATTAGGTCTGTGAAATTTTGGGATGGGAAAAAGTTGTATTCTAAAAGTGGGCAGATTAAGTGATTTTGTTTATTTTTCACCAATACATCATTAAGTAATTTCTTACGTACGGGAAGTACGTGACTAAAGGGCTTAATAATATCTTGATGAAAACTAATTCAAAATCTTGGGCAATAGCAGAGGTATGAATACTCGGAAGATTAAAAAGTGATTATTTCTATGCATTATAAATTTAATTGAGCTCCTTGTTGGGTTTTTTGAGGATAGAATTAATAGTTATGTTTTATATTTGTTCTCTAATGGATTGGAAAGATGGTAATGTGTTGGGTTTTGTGCGTCGGGTTTCTCGTGATTTGGTTGTTGTTGATGTTATGCTTAAGGCGAGTGAGAGGAAGTTGATGACGGCGGTTAGAATTGATTTGGATAATGTTACTTTTTCTTCGAAGGTTGCTCTTCTTTATGATTCGATTGTTGAGGTTCTTCGGGGGTTGTCTTTGAATAGGGGGTATGAGATTTGTAATGATGAATGTTTTTATTCTTTTCTTTTGGAGTTTCTTGATGATGATGATTTTTCTTTTAGGTTTACTCAGTTTCGGAAGTTAAGAAATTCTATTAACTATAAGGGTGAGGTTTATTCTGTTCATGAGGTTGATTTTTTTGTTAAGGAGATGATTAAGTTTCGTCGGGATATTTTGAAGAAGTATTTTTGATGTTTGGTATAATGTTTAAGGTAGGGGGCAGATTGATATGAACGCAGGTTAAGTTAATGTTTCTGGGGGTTGCATACTTGGCTGGAGATAGCAGAGTTTTGGGGCATTGAGTGTGGAGCCATTGATGTTGAATGGAGCCGAGTATTGTATTAACATATCTGGGGGAGTTATCGATTGTAATATTTTATTTTGCAGAGGGCAGATTGATATAAAGGCACTAATGGCATGACCCGATATGGGAAGCTGGGCCTCAGTTGAGTTAATGTTACCCTCCGGGTTCGGTCGTTTGAGTTTGATTTTTTGGTATATTGTAAATTGCACAATTGAGATTCTGTTAACTCAGGTATTATTCCAATATATCTGAGGGAGTTATCAATCTAAATATTATTTGGAATAAGGCAGATTGATATGGGGCCAGTTGAATTAATATTACCCTGCGGGTGAGGGAATTGTTGGAGGTTTTTTGCTTAATTGATAATTGGTTTGATCAGCCTTTCTCTCATCAGATTAAAAAAGTAATTTAGAATCTAATTTTAGAAATCATTAAATTTTAGCGGAATGCAGTTAGCGGTTAGCAATGCCTCCTTATCTCTTAGGGATTGTAACAGCACAGTTTGAACAGATTACTGTGTATGTTCCTGTTGGTCCTAGAATAAACTTTGAGAATGAAGGGTTTAGGTCTTTTTTACATTTAGCGCACATTCCTTTCTGGTCTTTCATTGCTTGTCTTCTTGGTGAATGTGCTATTTTAACATCTTTTTGTTCTTTGCTTTTTAATAGGTCTAAATATGCGTTTCCCATGTACTCAAAAAAAGGTCTTGGGTTATAAAGATATTTGTGTTTTATGATATAGGAACTAGTTGATTAGTCTAGGATCGATAATTGATAAGTGAGGTGGCAGGGGTAATTTTATAAATTTGTGGAATTGGTTATATTTATGGAAGATAAAAGAAAACTGCCAAAGTCTAAGTTTAATTGGGAGCTTGCTGGTACTGGGAATGATGGGTTTAGACATAGATATTCTGTTTTGAAGGATGAGAGTTTCAGGAATAATTTTTTGAATTTTATGGATACGTTGAAGTTTGATTGGAAAGTTGTTGAGAGTAATTTTTCTTATAATGAGGAAGATGGGAGTTGGGTTGATGTGAAGATTATTGATATTATTGATGTTTGTTGGCATTTTCAGAATGAAGTTTATGACGTTGATGTTTTTTTTGGTTCTTCAAAGATTATATTACTTGTTAGAACTAAAGAGAGGAGAACATTAATTGATGATGTTATTAGTGTAAGTGAATTTATTTCTCCTTTGACTATTGAAGAGCTGGAAGAGATTGAGCTTGAAGGTGAGAGAGTAGTTCCCGAGAGTAATTAGATGATATGATGGCAATTAATCTTATAAATCACTGAGCTTTGTGTCTATTATGAAGATTGATTATATTAAGGGGTCAAGGGAGGATTTTTTGAAGTTTGTTGATTCTATTGCTGATGGTGAGAGAGTAGGGGTATTTATTGATATTGATGTAGATGGACTTTCTAGTGGAGTTTTTTTAGAGCAGATTCTTTTGGCTGAGAAAAAGAATGTTGTTATGGTTGAGTTCTTGGATAGAGGTAATGATATGGTGAAAGAGGTCTCTGTAAAGATTGAGGATGCTGGAATTACTAAGGCATTCTTCTGTGATATGGGTATTGACTCTATTGATTTTGAAGGCTTTAAATCTTTGAGAGAAGAAATTGGTGTCTTTTTAATTGACCATCATCCAATGAATGAGGAAGTTAAGGATTGGGATAACATAATTAAGACAACAAGTGATGATTGTTCTGCTATGGTTTGTTTTTTCTTGGGCGAGGATATTATAGATTTTGATGAATGGAAATGGCTATGTTGTTCGGCAATATTCTCAGACTACTCATATAAGGCTAAGAAGAATATGGATTATATTCAGTCTGTATATCCAGATGTTACAATTGATAATATTTCTTCAACTGTTCCAGGTCTTAATGGTAGAAAGATAAATTCTGCCATTATTTATTATGATGATAATAAAAAATATGTTTATGACTTAGTTAAGCATAGAGATTTGGATAAGATTGAGGAAATTCATAACATATTGGAAGATGAAATTGAGAGATTGATTGAGAATTTTTCTAATAATGCTGAGCATTATGATGAGAGAGGTTTACATTTTCATGAAATTGATTCTAAGTTCAAGGTATTATCTACGGTTACTAGTCTTGTGTCTAAAATGAAACCGGAGCATAGTTTTGTTTTTATGCAGAGACGGCAGGGTGTTATGAAATTTAGTGCCAGGAATCAAGGTAATACTGAGGATGTTGCAGCTTTGATGAAGAAATGTGTTGCTGGTCTTGAAGATGCTAGTGGTGGAGGACATAAGGCTGCTGCTGCTGCTAAAATTAAGGAAAGGGATTTGGATATCTTCAAAAAAAGGCTTCTTGAGTGATTATTTAAGCGTATACAGTGAACTGTCAACAGTCTACGGTTCGCCGCTGTAACTGTATAGTCGTGTCGTAGGGAAACAAGGACGATAAACCTTAAAAAGAGAGATTTCATTTGAAGTTTAGATGAAAGTAGGAGAGGTTGAAATTAAGTGGCTTGGTCATTCAGGCTTCTTGATTGAGAATTCAAAAATTATTTATATTGACCCTTATAATATTCGTGAAGGGTTGCCGAAAGCGGATATAATTTTAATTACGCATAGTCATTATGATCATTGTTCTGTCGCTGATTTGCAAAAGATTGTGAAGGAGGGAACTCGTATTTTTGTGACTGCTGATGGGCAGAGTAAGATTGCTCGTTTTGAGGTGCCAATTAGGATGGAAGTTGTTTCTCCGGGGCAGAGTTTTGATCTTGGAACGGTTAAGATTTCTACGCTTGCTGCATATAATACAGATAAGCCTTTTCATTCTCAGGATGAGGGTTTGGTTGGTTATTTAATTAAGACTAATGACGTGATTATTTATCATGCGGGGGACACTGATAAAATTGATGAGATGCAGAAGCTGACTGGGTATAGTAATAATTTTGTGGCTTTGCTTCCTGTTTCTGGTCGTTATGTTATGACGGCTGAGGAAGCTCATGAGGCGGCTAAGTTGATTAGGCCCAATATTGCGATTCCCATGCATTGGGGGTCTATCGTTGGTGGTCGTGAAGATGCTGAGGAATTTAAGGAGCTTTGTGAAGCTGATGGGATACATGTTGAGATTCTGAAGAAAGAGTGATTTTGTTTCTTTTTCATTTATACTTCGTTATTTTCTTGCTCGTGTACATGAGTACACAACGCAAGTAAATGCCTCGTCTAAATAAAAAATAAATCAAAATTTTGGCAGACTATTGTCAAGATAAATTATTAAATGGGGTTTTCTTTAGTTTTTTATGGAGAGGGAACCTTTAATCTGGTCGAGTTTTTTTATGGCGTTTGGTGTAGCTGTGCTATTTGGGTTTAGGCAGATATTTACTGGGAATTTTGTTCTGGAAGGATTTCGGCAGTACCAGTTTGCGAATAGTTTAATGTTTTATATCGGACTTGTATTTTTGGTTTTTGGAATAGTTGTTTTTGCTTATTTTAAGTATAGAAGTAATGTCAATAAAAATAAAATTAGAAAGGCATCTGAATTTTAATTTTTGAAATTGAATTTAGTTAGATTTATATTGTTTATTTTATATTGTTTTTTATGAAGTCAAAAAAATTAGTGATTGCAACACATAATTCAAAATTTCATGCTGATGATATTTTTTCTATTGTTATTTTAAAAAAGATTTTTGGAGCTGTTGAAATAGTTAGAACTCGAGATGAAGCATTATTGAAGAAAGCAGATTTTAGAGTAGATGTGGGAAATAAATATAATCACAAAACAAAAGATTATGACCACCATCAAGAGAATTCTCCAGTAAGAAAAAATGGAGTTCCATATGCTTCTTGTGGCTTGATTTGGAAACATTATGGTAAGAAATTGGTGAATTCTAAAGAGGCATTTGATTATATTGATAAGGTTTTGTTTGAGGTTGTCGATGCTGGGGATAATGGTATTGAATTAAATCGTGAAAAATCTCAGGTTATACCTATCGTAGAAGCTATTAGTTTATTTAATTCTAATTGGGATGAAGATAAATCTAATGATGATTCTTTTGATGAGGCTGTTTCTTTTGCGTCTTTATTTTTTGATAGAATTCTTTCGAAAGCGAATTCTATTTCTAAGGGAGAAGATATAGTTGATAGATGTTTGAAGGAAATGAAGGATGGAATTGTTATTTTGTCGCATCCTAGATTACCCAAAGATAAGTTGTCTGATAGTGATGCTAAGTTTTTTATTGAACCAAGTACTGTTGATCGTTGGGTTTCTGTTGGTGTGCCTGTTAGACCAAAGAGTTTTATTAGAAAGAAATATTTCCCTGATTCTTGGGCTGGACTTTTGGATAATAAATTAGAGGAAGTCTCTGGAGTTAAAGGAATAACTTTTTGTCATAAGCATAAATTTATTATTTCTGGAAAGACGAAAGAAGCTGTTCTAGAGGCAACATTGTTAGCTTTGAATACTGAATAATCTATCTTTTGAAACATTCTTGGGCATCTTGTTCTGAACCTTTTCTAAATCTGAATAAAAATATTTGGGTGAATTCTATTGCGATGATTTTGCAGATTTTTTGTAGTTTTGATGTTTTTGCAAATTGAGCGATTGCTAGGATTATTATGATGAGAGAGAGCATAATTGGAATTATTAGTAGCCAGTTCATGGGTTAGTAATTAGTTTTTAGTTTTTAGTTGTTAGGATTTGGGTTGTTAGGGTTAGGAATATGGATTTTTTGTAGTAATTATTTTTATAAATTACTTAGCTGTCGCTAAATTATCCCCTCTCAGAAATCATCTCAGCTCTTTTCTTTGCTGAATATCGCTGATATAAAAGCCCGCCCATAAGGCAATAATATTATTCACTGCGTTGCGGGTATGGATTATTTTGTTATCTTTTTAGTCTGGATCATTTTTTGATGATTTTTCTATTTGTGAGTAGTATAATATGAAAATTGATTTGTTTTCTTTATCCAGAAAATGCTTTAAAGATTATGAATTGATTTTGTTTAATATTGTGATGGTGAATAAAATAAGGGTCAGTGCATATGCTCTTTTCCTATTTGGAATTGTATTTCTATTTATGTTTAGGATGAATTTGACAGGGAATGTTACTCAGGATATTAATGATGGTGAGAAGGTTTATCATGGAGTGGTTTCTGGGATTTATTTGACGATTGGTGTTTTTGTTCTGTTAGTTGGTGTTTTTGTATTTTTATATTATAGGTATAATGAGAGAGTGGATAGAAATTTGATTAGCTTTTTTGATTATTTACGGGGAAAAGCTGAGGCTTAGGGTTTTTGTTTGAGACAGAAGGCAGATGGCTATGAAAGTAGATTGATATGAAGGCCGGGTTGAATTAATTCTACAGGCATACTTGGATTATTATTTGTGGTGGTTAAAATTAATATTACTTTATTTGAGATGAACAATTTATGTCTGCCAACGCAGTGGATAATATTATGCCTTAATTGCTGAGCTTGTGAAGGTATTTTTAGGAATTGCTGGACCGCGGTTCAGTTATTAGGGCAGAAGGTACCAATGGCATGACCTGATATGGGAAGCGGGTCCTCAGTCTTGACAATTATTGATATTAAGACCCCACCCAATTTGTAGGTTGCCCACCCTAATTGTTGTCAAAACATTTAATTACTCGTTCGCGCTGCGTGCATATTTGGTTGGAGGTCTTCAGGGTTTCTGGGCATACTTGTTCTCAGTGGTTTGTTAATTGTGGTTTGATGTAAGCGGTTAGTTCATAGCATTAGTTTATTAAATTGAATTTTTCTTTGTTTTTTATGGGATTTAAAGAAATGCTTTTGGAAAAGTTAGAAGGTAAGGTTAGTTCTGCTGAATCTATAATGATTCCTAAGGGTTTTCAGAAGACTGGGGAGATGATTATTATTAATTTGCCTATTGAGCTCTCGGAGAAGTTTTCTTTGATTGGAGAGGGGATTATGGCTGTTTTTCCAAAGATTAGAACTGTTTGTGCGAAGGTTGGTGGAATTGATGGAGAGCTTAGGAGGCCGCAGATTAAGGTGATTGCTGGTGAGGATAATTTGGAGGTTCAAAATTATGAGAATGGGGCTTGGTATTGTTATGATGCGTCGAAGATTATGTTTGCAAAGGGCAATGTTTCTGAGCGTGGTAGGTTGCCTAGTCTTGTTAAGGAGGGTGAAATTATTGTGGATATGTTTATTGGTATTGGGTATTTTTCTTTGCCAATTGCGAAGAGGATTAAGGACGTTAAGATTTATGGGATTGATTTGAATGAGGATTCTATTTTTTGGTTGAAGAAGGCGATTGTTAAGAATAAATTGGGGGAAAAGATTGAGGCTATTCAAGGGGACAGCAAGGAAGTCTGTGAACAGTTGACGGTTGACGGTTTACGGGCGGACCGTGTGCTTATGGGGTATTTGCCACCACCTGAAGAATTTGTTCCTTATGCTCTTTCGATTTTGAAGAAAGGTGGGATGGTTCATTATGATGCTTTGATTAGGACTGAACATGTTGAAGAGGATCTCGAGGGAGTGAGGCAACTTTTTCAAAAGGCAGCAGACAGTTTACGGTCGACAGTTTACGGTCAACGGACTGTGGAGATTGTTAATCCACAAAGGGTTAAGTCGTATAAGCCTAAGGTTGACCATTATGTTGTGGACTTGAGAGTGTTTTGAATTCAAAAGGGGTAGAAAAGATTATAATAATAGTTCTATTATTATCTCTATGAAAGTTAAGATTCTTCAATGGAATATTTGGTTTCAGGAAAGAGCTGAAAATATATTAAAATTGGTTAAGGAAATTAATCCTGATATTATGTGTTTTCAAGAAGTTACAACTGGTTCTGGGTTTAATGATGGGCGGGATGTTGCTAAATTTATTTCAGAAGAATTAGGATATTATTATAATTATTCAATTGCCCACAAATATGAATTTCCAATAACTCCTAAGGGTGAAAGTAATTTTGGTGGAAATGCTATTTTTTCTAGATTTCCTATTATTGAGAAAAAAGAATTTCCAATAGTAAATCCAGATGATAAAAAGGATTTTCCCTATGAACGAAGGACTTGTTGTTTCTCTAAAATAGATTTAGGGAATGACAATTTGTTAAATGTTGCAACGGCTCATTCTTCTTATAATAATAAATTTATTGAGAATGAAGATAAAATAAAAGAAGTGAGAAAATTAGTGGATTTTTTTGAAAAGAGTAAGAAGAATTTCATTTTTACTGGTGATTTGAATATTCATCCAAAGTCTGAATCAGTAAAGATTATCGAGAGTAGTCTAAAACATTGTGGACCTGATTATAATGAGCCCACTTGGACAACTAAGCCTTTTTCTTTTATGGGATTTGATGAGAAAGATCTAAAGTGGCGGTTGGATTATGTATTCGCATCGGAGGATGTTAATGTAATTAGTTCTAAAATTATCAATACCGAATATAGTGATCATTTACCTATTTTGGTTGAAGTAGATATCTAAACGGGATTATTATTTTGATGGATTAGATATCTTTTGCTTTATTCCAAATTATTTCGAAGAATATTTTTTGAGCTTTTGTAAAATCGGGGTGATTTATTTTTATTGAGAGTCTTTTTTGTGCTATTTTGTCTGATTTTATTGTGAAGTGGGTTATTTTATTATCTGAGATTACGAAGGATAAATTTTGGAGATTGTAGTTTTTAATTTGGACTCCTTTCTTTTTTAGTTTGTTTAGTAGGTCTTTGTTATCTTCGGTTAGTGGAAGGATAAGTTTTAATTTAATGCCTTTTTTTACTAGGGCTGCCCAGTTATCTAAGGCATTTGAAACTGTTATTCTTTCTCCTGACCCGATTATTAATAATTCTTTTTTTGTTTGTTCGGATATTTGTTTTGTTATTGGGTAAGATTGTTGTCTTCCTAAGAATAGTTCTACCGGGAGGTCTTCTGTTTGTGTTTATTTGGTTTAGGTTTGAAATTGTTTGTTCTGATATTTTTTTTAGCGAGTCTATTTTGGATTTTGTGTAATTCTCTATGGCTATTTTTGGTTCTTTTGCTTTGTATATCTTTGGGGATTGTTGGATGCTGAAAATGAAGCCTTTTATTTCTAGTGATTCTAAGTTTGGGTAGACTGAAGTTCTTGGTAAGGATGTTTTGTTTGAGATTTCTTTTCCTGTTAGGGGTCCGTATTGTATTAGTGCGATGTAGCATTCTGATTCGTATTTTGGGAGGCCTAGCGATTGTAGTTATTTTTGCATTGTAGTAGTAGAAAGCTAATAGTAGTATTTAATACTTACTATTATTTGGTGTTAATATGTTATCAAAGTTATACGCAAAAGAAAATAAAATCATGAAGGATGATAAAGAATTTCAAATTAAAGGAATTTCTATTAATTCGCCTGGGTTGTTGATTGAAGAAGGGCATGAGTTTCTGCAAGATATTCGTGAAATTAAGAAGCTTGGAGCAAATGCTATTATGGTTCCTATTTGTCCAGCATATTTTCAATCAATGGAGAATTATTGTGAAGATGTTTTGGATAGTATTGTTGATTTGTGTGAGGAATTGAATTTATATTGTTCTTTGGACTGGCATGCTCAAGGTAGTCCTTATACTGATGAGACTCGAGAATATGGGAATAAGAAGATTAATGGATTCAACAAATATGATGCGAGGAAATCTGTTGCCATTGATGCTTTGATTAAGTTGAGTAAGAGGTATGGGAGAAGAAAGAATGTAATTTTTGAGGCTTTTAGTATGCCAATGAATATATCTAATAAACATCAGGCTGAAATTTCTCAGGAGTTCGTTGATGTTATCAGGAAAAATTCAGAGAATATTGTGATTGTTAATGGAACTTGTTGGACTACTGACTTGAGTTGGGTTTTGGAAAGACCAGTGAAATCTGAAAATATTGTTTATGGGTTTGTTTATTATCCACTTAAGATGTGTGATGATCTAGAGGTTGTGTTAAAGGTTAAAGAAAGATATCCAGTAATTTCTCCTGAAGCTGGGTATAAGCAGGGTGGATATTTTCATGGGACAAGAGAGGGTTATGGAGAGAAGCTAAAGAAATATATTTTAGAAGAAGGGATTTCTTTTTTTGCTTGGTGCTATCATCCTACTCGTGTTCCGGTTGTTTTGAATTCTTGGGATCCTGAGGATTTGAGTGATTGGGGGTTGTTTTTACGAGATGAGTTTCTATGAATTCTAAAGAATAGATTTATTAATAATTTTTTATTATATTCTTTATGGAAGAGAAAAAAGTATCAGAAGTAGAGAAGATTTTTGCTGATGAGATTATTTATGAAACGGATTATTTTAGTGTAAATCAAGATTGGGAAATTGCGATTCCTGGATTTTATATTGTATCACCAAAGAGAAAAGTAAACTCTTTAATGGAATTTAATGATAAGGAAGATATAGATTTTATAAGAACTGTAAAGAAAATAAGAAAGGCTATGCTTGAAGTTTTGAATATTGAGTATATTTATTTATTTCAGAATGAGGATACTCCTTGGGATTTTCATTTTTGGATGATGCCTTATTATGATTGGATGAAAGATATTTCTAGAAGAGGCCCTAGTCTTTTGGCTCCGGTATGGAAGTATGCGAAAGAAAATATGAATACGAAGAAAGATATTAAGAAAACAAGGGATGCTGCAGAGAAGATGAGGGTGTATTTTTCTAAAAAATAAATTTAAGGGACAAGTATTATCTTTTGAAATAGATTTATAATAAGTAGATAATTTTATCAATAGACTCTAATATATAATCTGGATTCTCTTTCTCTAAGTCTTCTTTGGATTTTTGTCCACCTAAGACTGCTATTGAGATTAGATTGTTATCTTTTGCTAATCTCATTGAGTTTGTTTGGGATCCTACATAGGCTGTTTTGTTTGGATTTAGATTGTTTTGTTTGAGCAAATCTTTTATTGCTTGGGTTTTGTTGAATTGATTCCCAATTATTCTTGTGAAATATTGAGTTAGGTTATTGTTCTTTGCTTGTTGGTTTAGTATTTCTGTTGGAACTCCACTGAGTACAAATGTTTTGATATTTTTATTTTTTATTCGTTCGAGTATTTCTTTTACTTTTGGATAGATTGGTGATTCTTTTGCTTTTTTTGTTTCTTCTAAGAATGTTTTATGTATTAATTCCATATTTGGATTTGATTGGAATTTTTTGTAGAAGTCTTCTATTGGGAGAATGAATTCTTTTTTGAATTCTTCTTGTGTTATTGTGGGGATGTTTATTTGTTTGAAGACACCCATGACTGCGGTGTAGTTTCTAAGATTATCGTTGATGATTATTCCTGCCCAATCGAAGATTATATTTTTTATCATTTTAGTAGTTCTGTTAATTCATCATTTAGCTGCTTTGAATTTTCAAATAATATTGTTTGCATTCCTATTTTTTTTGCCGTCTCTATCGAATCTTTTCTTTTATCAATGAATACACATTCTTCTGGTTTATTGTTTGATTTTTTGTAAGCGATTTCTAATATTTCTGGGTTCGGTTTAAAATCAGTTATGTCTTCTATACTTATAATTTCATCGAAGTAGTTTTGTAGACTCATTGTTTCTAAATATAATTCTAAATTTGATTTTAGGTTTTGTGAGGCTAGGAATATTTTGATGCTCTTTGCTCTTGCATTTTTTAGAAGCTCTTCTATGTGTGGGAATGCTTTTAGATTGTTTTTGATTAAGTCTTTGCTTAATTCTTTTGTTTGTTTTGAAAAGTCTTCGTAGACAATGTTTAGATTGAATTTTTTATTTATTTTTTTTAGTTGTTCTTGTAGTGATTGGCCTTTCATCTTTTTAATTTCTTCTTTTGTCAGGTTCGCTCCTAATTTTTTTAAGATTTGCTTGTGGCCTTGCCAGATAAAAGGTGTTGGGTCGCAGATTGTTCTTGTTGAGAAGATTATTGTTTTTGTTATCATTTTTTATGTAGGGATTCCCACCAATCAAATTTTCTATTGAATGGTTTATCTGTAGTTATGGATGTTATTAGGGTTGGCTTGCCTTGATCAAAACTTGGTTTATTTTCATTTTCATATAGTTTTAATTTTTGTGTTATCATGTTAACTAATCCAAAGTATTTTTGTTCCTCTTGTTCATCTAATCGAACATTTCTCCCATTAAAATATTCTGGTATTTCCCCATTGAAATATGAGCCTTTAGCTCCTCCATCTTTTGTTAGAATAGTATATCCAGTCTCTATTAGTTGGCTATTGTGGTAAATAAGAGGTCCTCCAATATTTAATATTCCTTTTATTGACTCTTTTTTCATTTTATTATTCCCTTTAATTCTTTTTCTGTCAACTGATCAAATGTTTCCATTGGCCCTTCGCTCTCAAAACAAATTATTACTTTTTTTAGATGAATTGGGTTTGCTATTTTTATTGCATTTAGAATTGATCTTAGAGTTGTTTTCGGATTTAGGCCATAGTCTCCTCTTGTACAGAGAATGGGGGTTGAGATGGTTTCATATCTGTTTTGATCTATATATCTGAATGCATTAGTTAGTGTTTTTGTTAATGATTCTTCTGAAATTTTATCTACGTCTAGTTCTCTGTCATCTTTTAGGTGGTAAGTCATTCCTATTACGTGCAAGACGTGTTTTGATTCTGTTTTTGACCATTCTTTATCAATTATGCATTGGCCAGTTTTATAGGGTCTATTGTTTTCTAATATTCTTCTGAAGGAAGACATTTGTGCTTGTCTTGGTTCCCATTCTTTTATTCTGAATGTTTCTATGTATTTTTGCATAACTGGATTTTTGAAGGAATATAATATGTCGGAGTAATTATTTTTTTCTACTGGGTTTAATTTGTCGGAGTATTCTCTTATTGCCTTTGCCGTTATTGTTCGCATTAGGAGTAGTCCGTTTGCTGAGTTTATACTTAAGTCTACGTCTTGTTTTATTGCACAATCTTTTTTTAGTTCTATTTTTATGTTATTTATTTTTGTTTTCATTTTATTTTTGTTTCGAGGCAGTTTGACACTTTTTACTTACCAGTGATAACAAGTCTGTTTATATATATATTTTCTTTATATAATATATATTATTTAAATAAATGAAAAATCTTATAAAATGAGGAGTTTTTGGTGTTTTATGAAAAGAAAGGTTGTTTCGCAGGGTCCGAGTAGTATGATGGTTAGTTTGCCGATTAAGTGGGTGAAGGAATTTGGTATCGCTAAGGGTGATGAGGTTGATATTAGTCAGCAAGGACAGGATTTATTGGTTTCTTCTGAAAGTAAGAAAGTTGGTGGGAAGATTGTGATTGAGCTTGAGAGTGATAATGGACTTTATGTTTATCGTCATATTCAGGCTGCTTATGTTAATGGTTATGATGAAATTGAATTTAAATATTCTAGTCCCAAGATTGCAAATACGGTTCAGGAGTCATTAACTAAGTTTGTTGTTGGTTTTGAATTGATAGCTCAAAGTAAAGAAGGGTGTATAATAAAAAGTATTTCGACTGGAAAGGATGAGGAGTTTGATATTTTATTTAAGAGAGTTTTTCAGGGAATTTTGCAGATGGATGAATTGTTTTATGATTTTTTAAAGAAAGGAGAAGGCATTGAATTGATTTTGAATTTGGAGAAGATTAATAATCGTCAGGTCTTGCATTTGCAGAGAATTCTTCATCGAGGAAAGGTTGGGGGACACTTCCTGTATGCTATGTTGGTTCTCTTAGAGAAGCTGGCGAATGAATATAAGTTTATTATTCATAATGAGGCGTATAAGGGTAAAATTGGTCCTAATGTGCTGAAATACTATACTCGGCTTCATAAGCAGATTGAAAATGTATATGATGTTTTTGTGAATTACGATTCTAAGAAGGTTTCTAAGATTGTTTTGGAGGATATTCGGACCGAGGAATTTAAGGTTTTGTTTAAGGAAAATGCTTATTTGACTTATTCTTTTATGAAGATTACGGATTTGCTTCGAAGTTTGTTGTTTCAAGTTGTTAATTTGGAATTTGTTGGGAAGTAGGTTCCTGAAAATTTATTCATAATATAGCAAGAACTATAAGCCAATTTCCTCAAGGGGATGGATGAAAGAAATAGAATTTAAAGATAAATTTTCGTTTTCGAGTAAAGTTGAAGATGGAAAGAGAATTTTTGAGTGTCGTGATGAGATTGGTCCGTTGTGGGGGGCTGAGAAGATGTTGGAGATTGCGAACGCTAATGTTGGGGAGGTTGAGGGTTTGGATTTTTTTGAGTTTGGTTCTGCTGAATATAATATTTTTAACAAGATTCCGAAGTCTGGAAAGGTTAGTCATTTTATGATGCTTGGGACGGATTTGAGTTATGCTTGTTTCGATTCTGAGATCGGTGAGAGTGATTTTGATTTGATTTGTGAGATTATTAATATTCATAAGAGAATTATGGCAGGGGTTTTTCTTGTTAATGATGATTGTCGTCTGCGAGAGTGTATTGATATTTATTCTAAAGCTTGTCAGGAAAAGGATTTGCCTGTTCCGTTTGTTTATGAGGTCTTTGCGAAAGAGGTCCCGATTCTTGGAATGTATTATGATTTGAATTTGGATATTTTGAAAGAACGGGTTGCTGAATCTTCTTGTGGTTCGTATGGCGAGATTAGTGGTCGGGTGTTGGGCTCTGAGAAATCGGTCATTTTTTCTTTTAATGTTTTGAATGCTCCGTCACTTTCTTTTGAATCTTCTTTTTGGAATATTTCTGGGGCTTTTCATATTCATGGTGTTAATGAGGTTGAGATGCTTGCTGAGTTGGGGCTTTCAGCATATTTTGAGAATAAGGTTGATAGAAGAGGGCTTTTGAAATTGGGAATTAGCGTTGAAGAGTTTGTTTTGAAGTTTAAAGAGAAGTTTGGTGTTTTAGGGAATGTTCAATATGAGGATGGATTTTTTTGGTGGTTTTCTTGATTTTTGGGAGTATTGTTTCACTTCGTTCAATTATTCCCTCCCGTAATTCATCTCAGCTTTTGTTTCCTGGAGTGGCGCTGATATGAAGGCCCGGCCAGACGACAAATTTAATTATCCAGTCGCGCTGCGTGCATGGATTGAGTGTTTTTGACAGGTTGGTTTTTGTTGATAAATTGGAGACACTTTGATTTTCTACTAGAAGATAGATTAATTCAATTTTCTTAAATTTTTGGAACTACTTTATAAAATTTAGTCTACTCATTTTACGTAGTAAGTATTATTTATTTTGGTTTCTCTGTTGTTCAGGATTGGTAAATATAATTATCCCTCGCGGTGCGTGAATGAAGGGTATTTTTTTTACAGAGTAGTTATTTTATTGGAAATATTATTATTGATATTCTGTCTTAAGGGTTTTGTAAAAAAATAAAAGAACGCCAATCCTAATAAATCTGCAAATATTTGGTAAAAATATATGTGCGATGAGCCTACTATTAGTTCCCAAATAATGATTTCTGCAAATATGTAGAATACAATTAAAGTATGTATAATGGTCCATTTATATTTAGCATATCTAGTGTTTCTTGAATTTTTGATATTAAATAAGATTTCTATTCCAACGATTAGTATTAATATCGTTAATGGAATCATTGCGGCTGATATAAAATGTTCAATAAATACTCTATATTTAAAATCAATGGATACATTAATATTTATATCTAATCTGTTGAAGAATAGAATAATTGAAATTATTAACATCCCAATGAAGGTTGTTGGATAGATTATTGACTCTATTGTTTTTTCGTCATCATTTTCAATATACTCTAGGCTTATCGTAAATTATTTCCCAAGAAAGGTTTTGACAGTAGGCTCCGACATTCTCAACTTCGAAGTAATCTCCTTCGTGTAGTTTTCCATGCCATTTTCCAACGATGTCGTTGTTGAATAATAATGGTCCTGCTAGTGTATATGTTTCTGCTTTTTCTGCTGAAACTTTTGATTTTATGTTTTTCATTTCTACTTTGATTGTTTGGCTTGATAGTTTGTTGAATTTGAAATTGGCAAGTGTTATTTTTGAGAGTGAATTTATTCCAACGTCTAGAACGGCATAATGTTCGTTGTTCTTTTCTTTTATCGCGATAACTTTTGTGATTAATGTGTAAGCATCTGCTACAAGGTTTCTTCCAGGTTCAAATATAAAAATCCCTTTAAAATTTTTAAAGATTGCTTTAATTTCTTTTAGGTAGTCATTTATTGTTAGTTGTAGATTTTTGAGTTGGAAATTGTCTGGATATCCACCACCGAAGTTTAGGTATTTAATTTGTTTTAGGTATGGTTCTATTATTTTCAATTGGTCTTTTAGATTCTTTTTGTAAACTGCTAATTTGTTTAATGTTCCTTGGTGTAATTGGATTGCTTGAATTTGAATTTCATTTTCTTTTGCAATTTTGAAAACTTCTTTTATTTGTTTTTGACTGAATCCGAATTTTGATTTTTCGTGACCTAACCTAATTCCAAAGAAATGATTTTTAATCTCTGGATTTCTATTTTTGATTTCTATTATTTTGTCTAGTTCTGAGAAGGAGTCTATGAAGATTAATACGTCATCTCTAATTGCTATTTTTAATTCTTCATTTGTTTTTGCTGGGCCGTTCATTACTTTGAATGCGTTTTTTGGAGTTAGTCTGATTTCTCTTAGAGATGCAACCTCGAATCCACAGCCTTCTTTCATTAGAGTTTTGATTACTTCTGGGTTCGTGTTTGTTTTTGTTGAGAAGCAGATCTGAAAATTGTCTTTGAAGTATTTCTCGCAAGATGTTTCAAATGTTATATAGTTTTCAATTAAATTTTCTTTATAAAATTCATAAAACGGTGTTTTCATAAAAGAAATAGGCGCAAAGTGTTTTTAAGAGTTATTGTATGGTATCTGAAGTAGGGACTCTGGTTTCTTATGTCAGAGCTGGAGGATTGATATATGTATTATCTGTCGCGCGGTGTGCATGAATGGGTGGTGTTTTGACAGAGAAGTGTTATTTGTTATCTTGTTGGGGGTTGTTTGTTCCCATGGATTCATACACTTGAAGATAAGTTGGATTCTGTGGTTAACTAAGAATAGTGGTGTTTTTACTTTTGAATATGTTTGATGTGTGCTGTTAATGGTTCTATATGAAATTTATTTGATGCTATTAATAATTCTCTTTTGTTTTTAATACTAATTTCCCCCTCTTCGTTAAATGATATATCTAGATTGTTTTTTTGCATTTCTTTTTCTAGATTTTTTAAATATTTGATTTCTTCTCCTCCTCTTTGTCTTGTTATATCTATTTTTGCTCCACTATAGTGTTGGACTTGCCACATCGAGTATAAATGGCTTGCGGATAAATTCCAGCAAAGTGCTCCTTCTTTTTTTAAAAAAGGTTCAATTATTTGAAAACCCTTTGATGTCAGTTCTCCTCCTAGCCCATGATATGGAGTACCAGAATGAATGCCTTTTGATTTTAATTTTTTATTTATTGGTCTTTTTTTGTCTGTTGACACAACACCAGCTTCGATTTCTAATTTCCCAAGTTCTCCAATAAAAGGAGCTATTCTGTATTTTATTAATCTTCCATAGATAGAATCATATAGGCTAAATACAAAACTAAGATAGGGTCTTTGAGGTGTGAATTCATGGATATGATTTGCTGCAGAAAGTGAATACTCTAGTTTTAAATTTGGATATCCTCTAGAATGTAGGGAATTTTCCAAATGATTTGTGAAAGTTTTTAATTCGTTTGAGTTTGAAAAGTTTTCGAAAAAGTTTTTGAATGTTTTTTTATCTTCTAGTATTTGAGAAAATATTTCAGTTTCATTTAGACCATGATTGTAAAACTTTATTGTTTGTTTAATATTTTCTTGTGATTTTTCTTTATTATAAAGCGGGTGGTCAAATTCTATAATTTTTTGCAAATAGTTGTCGATAGTCATTGTAAAGTGACAGCTATTCTTTACTTATAATTTTGAGTGTAACGTTACACCTTTAGAAAGAAGTCCATAATTTTTTTTTCTGCTTTTCTTAGGTTCTTTTGAAATGTTGAAAGTGGTTGATTATTGTCTTTTGATAGAGATTTTAGGCTAGATTTTCTTGGGAAGTCATAGTAGTTGTTCTTGTGGGCAAAGTGGAGGGCTTCTTTTTGCTTTTCTGTTAAATTAGGGTGGATTCCTAAGAAGGATATTTCTTTTAATTTTTCGTTTTTTATTTTCAGAATTGTTGGCTTGAGATTTTGCTTTGTGATACTCATTACCTTTTCTAGTCTTTTTCTATTGAAATGAGACACCTCATATTCTTGTGTAAAGTTAGGAGTTACGGTAACTGGTTTTGTGTAGATTAGACCTTCACCATATAAACAATGTGTTTCTTTAGGCTGAATAATTGATATGATGAAAAAATCTTTATAGTTTTCAATATTTGTTATTTCTTTTTGTTTTTTGAGTTCTTTTAGAAAGAGTTTTTTGTTTTCTTCAACCCCTTCTATAAATCCAGCTGCAGATACGATTAATTTTTCTTTTTCTTTATGTGTATTGACTGGGTATCCTTTTAGTATGAGGTTATATTTATTTGTTAATTTGTTTAGGATATTTTTTTTATTGTTAAAAATACATTTTAGTGTCCACATGTAGAATTTAGGGGTAGGAGTTTTATAATGTTAATTATTTAAAACTTTCAATTGCTTTCTTTAATCCAGCTGGAGATTTAACATAAATTAGTTTTATACCTTCTTTTTTCAGATATTGTTCTGTTTCGTATTCTAATTTTCCTGATTTTAGGAATGGTGAATACACTATTATTGTTAATGGAAATTCCTTTCCTGCGATTAGGTTTTTGTTTATTGAATTTAACGGGAATCTTTTATTGTCATGGTGCCATTTGTATATGTAAAGTGATGAGTTTAGTTCTAGTTGTGTTCCGAATGTATTCCCGAGGTAAAGTATGGCATTTCCGAAGAGTCCTTTTGTTTGGTTTGTTTTTGCCCAGTCCCCTCCATCTTGAATTTTATTGAATATTTTTTTATTGTCTATTTTAAGATTCATATATTGTTCTAGATGTTTTATTCCTACTTTTTTATCTGAGAGTGGAGCTATGCCAATAATTTTCTTCCCGCCTTGAAATTTGTATTCTATTCCGATGTCTAAGGCGATTCCTTTATCTGGTAAGAGTTCTAATGTTGAATTTGTTTGGGCTAAGACTTTTGCGATTTGTTTTATTTGGGAATCGAATTTGGTCTTTGTGACTTTTTGTAGGGTTTGATAATAGAATTCTGTGTTTCCGGGGCCTATTATTGAGATAGTTGTCATGTGTCTTTTAATTTTATTTTGTTTATATTTCTGATGATTATTATTGCAAAAATTCTTTAGGAATTTTTGTTATTCCCGCCCGTAATTCATCTCAGCTTTTTTCTTTGCGGGATAGCGCTGATATAAAATCCCGCCCTTAAGACCGAATTTAATTATCCCTCGCGGTGCGTGCATCGTTTGAGTCTGATTGTCAGAGTGGTTTTTTTGCAAATTACTGATGTTTTTTTATAAAAATCTGAGATACTGTCCTGGCGCCATCCCGTTGGCTAATACAGCATTAATAATTCAGTTACGGGCGGAATGAGTGAACTTATATATTGGATTTTTAGAAAGTATAAAATTTATAACTTAAAAATTATTACTTTTCTCATGGATTCATTTAATCAAAGAAAGGAGTCAATACTTTCAAAGGAAGATAAGGCGGCTAAGGGTAGTTGGGATTCTAGAGTTGTTGGGTTATGTAATAAGTTAAATGCTAGTGAGGATTATTATACGACATCATCTTGTTCTGGGAAGGCTGTTATTATGGAAGAGAAAGTTGGGAAGGATGGATCATATTATTTGTGGTCTTCGCATGATGAGATTGGGTTTGATGAATTGAAGGAAGCTGTTGGTCAGTTGACTGTTGACGGTAAACTGTTGACGGGGATTGTTAAATTTAAGTCTGAAGCTCCGATTATTTTTGTTGTTTGTCGAGATATTGAATCGGCTAAGGAGTTGTTTGGGAAATGTGTGAAATGTGGATTTAAGGAGACTGGAATTAAGATTACTAAGAAGTTAATTGGGGTTGAAATTAGAAGTGGGGAGAAAGTTGAATTCCCGTTGATGAATGATGGTGAACTTTTGCTTTTGGATGAGTTTTTGAGAGTTCTTGTAGAAGAGGTTAATCGGAAGAGGATGGTCGGCTGGGATAAGATTTTGAAGTTGACTTCGAGTTTGTGAGCGACAGGACAATAAATATTAAGGCCATTTTGGCAATTATTGTTCACGTCCCGAATTTTGGCGCGCGTCCCACCCGCCCTAATTGTTGCCAAAATATTGTATTATCACCTGCGGCGCGGGCATGGAATGTTGTAGGCTGTTGACCAATTGAGTTTTAGTTGAACTAAGTATTGTTCCCTATAATCTGGGCTAAGCCAGGCACCATTCGCTTGGGTTTAAGAGGAATTACCATTCGCATCTTGAATATGGGAAAATAAAATGTCTTATTTGTTACATCTTATTTAGGGTGCCAAAATTTCAGGCGGGTAAAAACCCTTAGAAAAGTTTTAACGAAATTTTGTATGGGAGTTGTCGATTAAAACATCTAATTAGTTTTTGAGTTTTTACGTCTAAAATCAATTTATTCTCTAAACATGTGCTTTCAATGCTAAATATATTTAAACGTAAAAGTGTTATTTCTAGTCATAGGGACAGAATTCCACTTAGTGGGTTCTCTAGAGCGGTGACTTAGGTGATCTCTCTAGAAACAGAGAGCTATAAAGGAGATATAAAAAATAAAAAAATGGTACTTGATTTTGCAAAAGAAGCAATTCAAAATTCTGAGTCACATAGCATCAATTTCGATGAATTGAGAGCTGGTAAAGCTTCAATTAAAGTTATTGGATGTGGTGGATGTGGTTCTAACATGGTAACATGGCTATTTAACAAAGGTATCAACGGTGCGACTATTTATGGTGCTAACACTGATGCTCTACATCTTTCTGTAACTAAAGCTGATGAGAAAATCTTATTAGGAAAAGAGTTAACAAGAGGTTTAGGTGCTGGTGGTAAACCAACTAGAGGTCGTGAGGCTGCTAAAGAATCTTTAGTAGACTTAAAGAAGGCCGTTTCTGGTGCGGATATGATTTTCGTGCTTGCTGGTATGGGTGGTGGAACTGGAACTGGTGCAGCTCCTGTTGTTGCTCAATTAGCTAAAGAAACTGGTGCAGTTGTTATCGGTGTTGTTACAATGCCTTTCGAAAGTGAAAGAGCTAGAATCGATAAAGCAGAATTTGGATTACAAGAATTAAGAGAAGCTACTGATACATGTATTGTCCTTGACAATAACAGATTAGTAGATATCGCAGGTCAACTTCCTTTAGAACAAGCTTTTGCTGTTGCTAACGAACTCGTTAGTACAATGGTTAAAGGTATTGTTGAGACTATTACATTGCCTTCATTAATTAACTTAGACTATGCTGATGTTTCATCGATCATGAAGAACGGTGGAGTTGCAGTTATTGGAATTGGTGAATCAGATGCGCAAGACCGTGTAACAGACGCCGTAAAGCAGGCCCTTACTCATCCTCTACTTGATGTGGATTACAAAGGTGCTACTGGTGCGTTAATACACATTACTTGTGGACCCGATTTAAAATTAGAGGAGTTCGATTGTATAGGTAGAGCCGTTTCAGAGAACTTAAGCCATGATGCTCAAGTGATTATTGGTGCTAGGATTTCGAAGGATTTCGTAGGAAAAGTAAGAGTAATTACAATCATGACTGGAGTTAAATCACCTTACGTTTTAGGTAAGGACTTTGAAGACCACTCTATGCCTCGATCTAGGGAAATGTCCGACTTGGGAATTGACGTTATGTATTAATGTCAAGTTTTATAAAGTCTAAATTCTATATATTATTAACTTTCCCGGGGGTTATAGGGGCTTCCGGGACCTTTTCTTTTTATTATTATTTTTAATTTTTATTGTATTATATTGTAAGTATGTAATTTTGATAATCAGGAGATTTATCAAAATAACATATTACAATCTAATGCTAATAAAAAGTAAAACTAAGAATAAAAAGCTAATTTTTGGATTTTTTTTAAATTGTTCTATAAAAATTGTTGCAGTTGGCGGTTTGCTGTCTGCAGCTAGCTAAAATTAATATTTAATGTAACCTTCTGGGGCGTAATGCTCGATTGGTTTTGGTTTGTCGATTCTTTTGTTTCCCCAAGTGTGGAATGAAATTCTATTGTAGAGACTTGCCATTATTTGTCTTGTTTTCGGAATGTCTTTTGCATATCCAATTGGGAAGATTGCTTCGATGTTTCCTTTTATTCCAAATAATTGATTTATTTTTTCTTGGTTGAAATGTCCAACCCAACAAGATGAGAGTTCTCTTTCAGTAAGGGAAAGCATAAAGTTTTGGATTGCAGCGCCTGCTTGTTGTCTCATGTACATATCTCCTCTTTCAGGATATACATTTTTTGTTACTGATGGATCTGAGACAAAGATTACAACGTATGGTGCTTCGGCAATAAAGTCTTGGTCGCATAGCTTTGCAATTTGTTCTTTTGCTCCAGCTTCTTCGACGATTAGGAATTTTAGAGAATAATATCCGCCGGCCATTGGTGCGAGTTTTGTTGCTTCTAGGCAATCTAGTATATCTCTCCAGTCTACTTTTTTCTTTTTGAATGAATGAATACTTCTTCTTTTTTTGATTGCTTTTTGTAGTTGCATAATTTATAGAAGTAAGGGGGATTTTTAAGAGTTTTTAGTTAACAGATATAGTTAAAAGTGGTAAAATATTGTTTTTTTTATGGATTTAGAGGTTCTGTCTCATTCAGAAACCATGAGATTGTCCCCAAAGACAAAAACTATAGTTTTTAGATTTGGGGATGATAAGAAATTATATGAATTTTTTAAGCCGGATAGGTCAGATAATTTGATTGGAATTAAGGATTATATTTATGATTTTGTAGATAGTGGTAATTCTAATAATTATTTGAATGTTAAGCATTTTGATAATGAACTTGCTGAAAAGATATTGTTTGATTTGGAGGAGTATATTAGTGGAATTGATAAGTTAGTAATTAGTTCGGAGAGAGGTCAATCTTCTGCCCCTGCTGTTGCAATGTTTATTAATGATATTTTTGGTTTGGGGTATGATAATTTGAAGAGTTATTTTCCAAAGGCCAATAAGGATATTTATCGTATTGGCATGGAGGCTTGGGATAGGAGAACATTTCAGGAATGGTGGGGGGAGATTTGTGAGAGGGATAAATATTTCAGCTTAGAAAAATAGAAGGCAGATTGATATGTTGAAGTATTCGTTCGCGCTGCGTGCATGTGGGGTGTGTTTGTCTTTGGTGGGGGTTTGTGTTTATTTTGGTAGTATCTACCCGCCTTAATTGTTGGTGTTGGTATAGAAATGGGTAGTTGGAAAGTTATTTTAGTTTTAGTATACCTATTAATCCCTTTATGGTTAACTAGTAAAAGCATTCTGATTTGATAAATTCAAAGACCAATTATTCCGCCGTCGAGAACTTTATTTTTATCATAAAGAACTATTGCTTGTCCTTCTGAGACTCCGGTGATTGGTTTGTTTGAGATAGATTTATTTCATTCAATCTTAGACCTAGGGATTTTACTCTTCCGTATGATTTTGATGGATGATCAAAGAACATTGGTGGGGAAGGAGTAATATAAAGGCCGTTTATTGAAAATCTTTCAAAAATCATAAAGAATTCTAGAGGACATTCATCTGAATATGGTCTTTGATTAAATTTTGTGAAAGATACTTCTTTCCCATAGATTTGGTCTATATTTTTCAAGTTGTCGGTTCCTAATAATTTTTTGTAAAGTTTTGAATCAGGGGAAGTTGCAATATGATCATTTGAACCTACGAGATTATGATGTTCTATATATTCATCATTCATCCACTTGTTGTGAATAATCTGACCTTCGCCTTTTGCATTATATCTGGTGGTTGAATTTGTTAAAAGTCGATCATCGGAGATAATCGTTGCCAATATGTCTTTTAATTTTCTTATTTCTTTTTCGTCTTTGTTTGTTTGTTTTAATTCAAATACTGATGTGAAAAGTGCATTGTGGAGTGGAAGGTCTCCTGTATAAAAATTTCCTCTTTCTTTTGATTTTTTCATTTCGTTTATCCAAGTAGAAATATCAAGATATGCAATTCCTGCATATTTTTTGTCTATTTTTCTCTCATCAATTAAATCTTTTTTTATGTCTAATGCAGATGCTTTCCCTCTATATTGCAAATTATTTATTCTCCAGAAATCTTTGTGGTTTTCAAATTCTAAGGTTTTCATAATTTAGTTTATATTTTAAGATTTTTATATTAAAGCTGTAGAATATCCACAACATTTAAATAAATTGAATTGACTTTATTATTATGGATAAGTTAATTAGTGTTTTGATTGAGCATGGGTTTGAGGAAAGAAGTGCTAAGATATATCTTTATCTTTTGAAGAATGATGATTCAACTGCTCTTGAGATTTCTAAGGGTGTTAATATTGATAGGACTACTGTTTATGATCTTCTTGAAAAACTTTTTTCTAAGGGGTTGGTTTCTTCTTTGCAGATGAATGGTTCTAGGAGGTTTAGGGCATTGGGGGCTGAAAAGCTTTTGGTTCATTTTAAGGAGAAATATGATTCTTTAGAGGGTATTTTGCCTGATTTGAAAAATTTGGAGCTTGAGACTGTTGATAAAGTTAGTTGTGAGTTCTTTATCGGGAGAGATGGGTTGAAAATAGTTTTGAAAGATTTGATTAATTGTGGAAAGGATTACAAGGTTATTGGAATTAGAAAAGAATATGAGGAACTTTTGGGTTATTTTAATGAGCAGGGGATAATTAAATTGGAGAACTTTAATGTTAAGGAAATTGCTATTTTGGAGAAGGGTTCTAATGTGAAAAAGGTTAAGGGTGGGAAGTATCGTTATTTGGATAAGAAGTTAATGTCTCCAATTACAACTTTGATTTACGGGGATTATGTTATTTTTATTATTTGGAATGAACCTTATTATTCTGTAAGGATTAAGAGTGATTCTTTTGTAAATGGGCAGTTGGAGTATTTTGATTTGTTATGGGGAATAGCTAAAAGGTGAGAGTTTATTTTTTGGTGAGATGGTTAATTGTGATTGTAGTGTTGAGTTTTTTTGATATTGCTTCGCGAGCTCATTTATTTTGAGGCAATTTAATTATCCTTCGTAATGCCATTCACATTGTCATATGGCTTGCCACAAATTCTGCGGAATTTCTGTATCGGTGCGTGCATGTGGGGTGTGTTTGTCTTTGGTGGGATTTTATTGGATTAGAGAATTGAGATTTATTTTATTTTGAGTTGTTCAATTTATGTCTGCCAGCGCAGCGTATAATATTATGTTTTTTATTGCTGAGCTTGCGAAGGTTTTATTTATTTTAATGATTAAATCCTGGGGCATAGTTTAAATCATAAGCTGATCTTCTTTTGGGCTCTCTAATTTGTGGTGTTGAATATTTTGAGCCATGATTAAATCCTGGGGCATAGTTTAAATCATATGCCGATTTGTTTAATTGTTGGGAATCAATTATTTGTTGTGATAAAATTAAGAATTCTTTTCTTGTTAGTTTTTTTGTAGAATTTTCCTTTACTGTATCTTCAACATGATTCATATTTTTATTCAGATTCAATACTTTATATGTTTTTATGTTCATATAGGTTGTTTTTGTTTTTAGGTTGGAGATTAATTATGATGGTATGCTTTTAATAATTGTTGCACTCACGAAGATTTTAAGCCGCCTCTAGACAGGCTTAAAATCTTCTTCGTTGGAGATATTGAATTACGCCTTCGGGGTTCTGGTCGTTTGAGTTTTATTTTTTGGTGGTTTTTTTATTGGATTTAGTGATTGATATTTTTTAAAGTAGGATGGTGTTTTATAGAATCTGGGGGAGTTATTGATTTTGACATCTAATTTGGTTTTAGGGAATATTTAGTTATTTGTTGCAAAGTTAAATTTATAAGTAATCTAAACTATGTTATTACATTGAGGTCAACAAATTATCAACTAGGATTTAACGTTTTACCAGAAACGTTTACTGTTCAAATCAGAAAGGTAATTTCGTCTTTAATGCGGGTTTGCATTCTTTTCTTCTGACTCTATGTCTCTCTATAAAGAGCTCTTTATTGAGATTAAACTCGTGGAATGAGCCTAATGCGACTCCTAGTTGAATATAATATTTTTAAATTTTTATTTTGTAAACCTTTTGTTCTGTTTTGTTTATTTCTTCCATTAGTTTTGCAGTTGCTGATAATCTTTTATTTCCTAGTAACTCTTTAATTTCGTAAAGTGTTTTTCCTTGCTCTTCTAAATTTTTAGCATAACCTCTTCTTAAACTTCGAAATTGTAAGTTGGGGTTTTCTTTTAGTAATCCTGCTTTTTCACAGTCAGATATAAATTTTTTTTGTATAGCTCTTTGTTGCTGTTTAATTGGTAATAATCTAATATGTTCCTCCTTAAATGAGTCATTTAAAGGGATTATCCTAGCAATTCTAATCGAATCTCCTCTTGCATAGATGGTTCTATTTTTAATATCAATATCTTCTAATCTTAAGTTTGTTATTTCTGATATGTTTAGTCCAGCTGTGAACGATAAGAAATAGGCTAGGCGGTATTCTCTTTTTTGTGATGCATTCATTAGTCTCATGAATTGTGATTCTGTAATCGTAGGCGTTACTTTGGAATTATTTTTATCTTTCGGGGTGTGGTAATTGTATTTTGAAATAATAAGGGTTATTAGATTTAGTGATGATTTTAGCATAAATTCATATTCTTCCTGCGATGTTTTTATATTGCGGTTCTCATGATAATTTAATATTTCAGATAATGCATTAAAATATGTTAGTTCTTCCTTGGTTATTATTTTTGCATTCTTTAAATATGTCCTATATTTAATATCTGCAAATTTATCATTTGCGTAATTATCTTTATTCTCTTTTCCCCCCAGATCATGTTTTATCATTTCTTCTATAATAGCCATAATAAATGTTTTAAGATATGAAGATTGTTTGGATCTTTCTAATGAGCTATCTGGAAGGGCATCTATCAGGTGACTTAATGATTGTTTAAGGTTGTTATTATGAGTTGCAATAAAACCTTCAATTTTTTCATATTGATTTATTATCATAGCATTTGTAGTCTAATTAAGTTTAAAAGCTTTTCGTGTTTAGGATGTATTATGTTTTTTATCAAATACGTATTCTAAAAACCAATAACCCCGCCACCCAAAACCTTGGTTTTATCGTAAAGAACTATTGCTTGACCTTCTGAAACTCCAGTGATTGGTTTATCTAGGGTTGCGATTAGTTTTTTGTTTTTTATTGTTAATGTTGTTGGTATTAATTCGCCTACTTGTCTAATCCTTGAAAAGACTTTTCTTGGGAGGTTTTGTTTGAATTCTTTTTTGTCTTCGTCGATTAGGTGTAGGTCTGTTACTATTATTTCTTGTCGGAAGTTTAGGGGGTGACCTTGTGGTGCTGCTACTATTATATTTTTTTTGGCATCTTTTCTTGCGACGTACCATTTTAGAACCTGTCCTGTTGATTGGTCTCGGTTTATCTCAAATCCGTATCGTGGGCCGAGTCTTTGACCAATTGTGTAATAATATATTCCGTCGTGTTCTCCGATTTGTTTTCCTTCGGGGTCTAGAATTTTTCCTTTTTTTGGTTTTATCTTTTGTTGTAAGAATTCTTTTAGGTTTATCTTTCCGATGAAGCAAATGCCAACTGTACCCTTTTTATTTGCATTTTGGAATTTGTGTTTCTCAGCTATTTTTCTTACTTTCTTTTTTGTTAGGTTTCCAATTGGGAATAATGTGTGGGCTAGGTCGTTTTGATTTTGACGATATAAGAAATAGGATTGATCTTTTGATTCATCTTTCGCTCGGTGCATCTCGTAGACGTAATTTTTAGTTTTTAGTTTTCGGTTCTCAGTTTTTTTTGACGACTGACGACTGACGACTGATGACTTTTTCTTGATTCTTGCGTAGTGGCCTGTAGCTATGAGATTAATTCCTCTTTTTTTTGCTTCCTTGATGAACATTGGGAATTTAATTTTTTGATTGCAATCTATGTCCGGGTTTGGTGTTATTCCTTTTTTGTATTTGTCGAACATTTTGTCAATAACCAATTCTCTGTATTCATCTTCAAAATCTAGTGTTATTATTGGGATTTGAAGTTTAGCTGCAATTTTTAGAGCATGTTCTCTTTCTTCTACCCAAGCACATTGTCCTGTGATTTTATTTTTAGTGTCTGACCAATTTTTCATGAAGGCTCCGTAAACATCGTATCCTTGTTTTTGTAGAAGTAGGGCTGCTACTGATGAATCTACTCCGCCGGACATGCCAACTAGGACTTTTTCTTTTGGTTTTTTTGTGAATAGTTTTTTTAACATAGTAGCTTTCCTCCCCCTAATTTTCTATGGGAATCTTTTTTCTCCCACCCAGCCGCTGATGGAGTTGTTATGGTTTTTTTGCGGATTCTAGTTTTAGAAGAATATTTTGAATTAAAAAGATTGGGGTAGATTGTTTGTATACAAATGCTTTTATATTGCGTCCCTTATCTTTTTTTATGACCACATTAACTGATAATCTTAAAAATCAAATTGAGGACCCGAAGGTTATTTATGATATGGCAACACGTATTCTTTCTAATTTTGGGACTATTGACCATCAGGGAATTGGTGAAGATACTTGGGAAATTGGATATTCTTTTCAAGATTTTCCTAATAAAAAATTATATATTACTGGGAATAGGCCCATAATGAAATTCGATTCTGAACAAGACAAAAGTTATGAATTAATGCATAAATTATTTTATGATAATAATAACTTTTCAGCTCGAGAATCTTTAAGTGTTTATTTTAATCTTTTGGGGAAAATCCCTGAAGAATTTTCTAATTTGAAAATACATTGGAATAATAATCCTTTGATTACAGGTGTTAATAATTTTAATACACTAAATTCTAAGAAGTTGATGAATAATAGGATAGAAAATTCTTCTTTGGTTTATTCTGTAGCTGCTAATGAGATTACATTCAAGGAAGGTGAATGGAAAGATTATTTAGCAAAAGTATTTTTTTCTACTCTTGATGCAGGATATTATTTTGGAGTTGAATCAGTGAAGGGCATAATTAAGGGTTGATTTTTAATCATCCTGATTTCTTTTTAGAGAAGAGAATGATTTCTTCTGTTAATTTGAGTAATTGTTTTGTTATTGATTCTGATAATTTTTTTGTTTCTCTAATTATTATTTGCATGCACTGCGAGGAATATTTAAGCTTTATTAATTATCTATTGTTTTAACCATCTAGCTTTGCCTTTGCCTCTAACCTATAACAGAATTCTAGTTGAGATTTTTCTAAATGTCTTGAAAATTGAATGTAGGTTTTTGGATATTCGCGAGGGATAGTCTTATAAATCAATTATATTTATTTTCAATATAGGATTACCCGAAAGTAGTCTTCTTATCAAAAAAGGAAAAACAATAACATGAGAAAACAAAAACCATTGCCAAAAGAGTCGAGTTTTGAAGAATTCGCGAAGAATAGAGCTAGTAGTATGGGTCGTTCTAGATTTAAGAAGGATAAAAAGCCTGCTGTTAGTGCTAAAGTTAGAGGTATGTTTGAAGGCAAGGATTCTGATAAGGGTTCAAAGAGAACTAGCTCAAGAAAAACTGATTCTGGTAGAAATAATGATAGGAAAACGGATTCGAGACGAACTGACTCAAGAAGAGATTCTGGAAGAAATGAGTCAAGAGGTCGAAGACCAACGAATGACAAGCATGATAGAAGAGAGTCTAGAGGAAATTCGTTTAAGGAGAACAGAAGGGTTGATTATAAAGATTCTAGAAATACTGTTCGAGAATTTTTTGATGCTGTTTGTGCTAATTGTGGTAAGCCTTGCAAGGTTCCATTCAAGCCAACAACTGGAAAACCGATTTCTTGTTCTGATTGTTTTGAAGCTGGAGGGCATAAGAGTGGAGACCGTAGACCGCAGCCTGCAGGCCGAGGGAAAGGTTCAAGTTGGGAGAGTATTCCTGCTAGTTTGAGAGGAAAGGAGAGAAGATCTAGGCAAGAGAATTTAGGTGATAGAAGGCAATTTGGAGAAAGTAGTCAAAGATTCGCTAGTACAAATTCTGGAATAAAAGAACTTTTCGATGCTGTTTGTATGAAATGTGGAAATAAGTGTAAGGTTCCGTTTAAGCCAATTAATGGGAAGGGTGTTTCTTGTTCAAATTGTTTTGATAAGAATAAAGCTCCTGGACGTGATAGGAAAAAGTCTGGTGATAAGAGATCTGGATCAAAGAAGACTTATGCTCAGAAGATTAATGATGGCAATAAAAAGGCTTTTGCTGGTCGAGGGCAAAAATCCTCTAGAGCTCGTTCTTCCAGAAGTAAAGAAGATAAACCTTTATCGGCAAGCCGGGGTGGCAAATCTTCTGGCCGTAGTGATGGAAGATCTTTTAATGGTCGAAAGTAATTTTTTAGTAAACAACTTCACTGTCGTTCAAAAATAAGGCAGTTGAATTATCGACTCTGTCAGAGGCAAATATTATATCATGAACAGAGTAGCTATAATTTCCAACCAGTAAAACATAATAATTGTTTTATCAAAAAATATTTGGAGTGTGTCTTTAGATGAATTCAACTGATTTCATATTAATTATGAGTGGTAGTGAATCTGTTTTTTAAGCTTCTTCTTGTAAATGGGTTATGAAAATTTCAAAATTGTAAGGTGTTTATTTTGAGAATGAGATTCTTTGTTTAAAATTATGATAAAATTTGTAGCTTCTTTTTGGATAATTATTTTTGATTGATATTAATAATAAGAGAAATTACGGGGTTTGATGTATGAGATATTCTTGCCTAAGACTAAAATAGAAAAAGTGTTTTATGGGTATTTAGAATCTAGAGGAGATATTAAAGATAAATTGAAGAGGTTGAGTACTAATCCTTTTAGAGAATGTGGTGCTCATTCGTTGAAGGGAAATTTGAAGGGCAAGTGGTCTTGTTCTTTAGGTTCAAATATTAGTATGATTTATACAATAGATGTTAATAATAAGAAAATAATTGTTTGGTCTATTGGGAGTCATAAGATATATTAAAATTTAAGTTTTATTAGTTTCCCTTTTTTTATGGCCCTTTCACTTTCTCTTAATTGTGCCATCATGTCTGGGTCGTTTAAGATTTCTTGTTCTTCTAGCTGAGCTAGTTTTTCTCTTAGGGCTGCTCGAATGAATTCTGTTTTTGTTGAATAGTTGTGGTTTTTCATTGCTCGTTTTATTGAGTCTGCGAAGTTTTTTTCTAGTTTTAGGCTGATGTTTTCCATACTACTATGTAGTATTATGTAGTATATAAGTTTTGTGGGAAATATGAGAAAAATAATTGGATTCACGAATTTACGCGATTTGTCCCATGGATTAGAGCAAGGCTTTGTTTGAGATGAAGGATAAGTTTAGTGATATTATTTCTAGGGTTGATGTTGTGACGGTTAGAAAAGAGTATAAATTTATCTATTTCTAAAGAATTTTATTGGCAAATGAGTTAAATGTCGTATAAAGAATACGACCCGGGCAGGGCTCGCGCTCAAGTTTTTTTTGGAAAACTTGGCAAGACAAAAAGTTCGTTAAACTTTTTATCTAACCAACGACTAAATTTTTTAGAATTTCGAGTAAACTCTTCCAGGGGTTAACGAGTATTGTTAGGTCTAATTGAAATACGAGATGTGATTCTAATTATGGAATGAATCAAATATCGTATAGAAAATACGACCCGGGCAGGGCTCGAACCTACGACCTGTCGATTAACAGTCGACCGCTCTACCAACTGAGCTACCGGGTCTTGATAATCATTTTAGATAATTTTCTTATTTAAAGCTTTTTGTTGTGGATATTGTGGCTTATAAAATTATTCAGAATCGTCTGCATTCTTTAGAGCAGCTTCGTAATCTTCCATTGTTTTTAGTGGAGCGTCTCTTAACCCTAAGTCAAATTCTGGTTTGGGGAAGTTGTGCTCTAGTTCTTTGTAAACTGCACCGTGTTTTGCACCTTTGATGATTGCGATTACTGCTGTTGCTGCTCTTTGCATGTTTTCTGGATTTGCAATGATAGCAACGGTATTGTCTTTTATCTCCATTGCTGAATCTGTCAAGTTTGAGAGCGTTTTTAGTGCTTTTCCACCCTTTCCTATTACTCTTCCACGAACTCTCTCCAAATTGCTTTGATTTGAGTGTTCTTTAACGCTAATGTATTCTAATTGCTTATTTTCTTTTCTCATTGAAATTGCTTCAATGTATGGGAATCCAAAGTTTAGGGCATCAAGGACTTGTGTTGCGATGAATTCATTTTCAGCTGTCCCTTCAATTGTTACTTCTTTTCCTTTGTTTGTGATTTTTACATCTAGTTCTGCCATCAATCTTTTATGATTCTTGATAACTCTTGCAATCTTGTCTATGGTCATAGTTTTCATGGAATAATTAGAGAAAATGGGATTAAAAAGATTGGGGTGAGATGAATTTTATGAAAAATTGTTGAGTATAGCTTCCCGCCGGGATAACCTCATTGAGATGAGGCTTTAATTATCAGGGCAAATTGAATTATCTGTCGCGCGGCGTGCATAAAATAAATATGATTACTGGTAAGTTGATTGGAGGTGATATAGAAATTATTTTTTACTTTTATTTGTGTCTCTCAAAATAAATATGAAATAAATCAATACTATGGCTGCTGGGATTATTGTAATTGGAAGTGCTTGGGGTAATCTAGTGGTATTGAAGATTATATTCAAAGTGATTGCTCCAATAATTCCGATTATTGCAACTATTGAGAATGCATTAATATTTCGTTTCTTTCTTAAGATAAATAATTCCGGAACTAAGTTGAACCAAGCAATAATTGTCCCGATGATGTATATCCCCCCTAATCCTGCTATAATTAATTCATAAATATTTGCAGATGGAATAAGAGTTATAGAATAAATAAATAATGCTAGTAATAATCCTGTGATTGTCCAGAAGATAGACTTTGATTTTTTTGATAATTTACTATACATATGTTTAATATAATTTTATTACTTAAAATGATTGGGGTAGGTGAAAATTGCTGAGCAGAGCTCAGAATTGATATATTAAATTATCGACTCTGTCAGGGGCAAATATTTTATAGTAAACAGGGTCGTGAGTGACACTTGCAAGATTAAGAATGATTTTTACCAAAAACACACACCTGGTATGCCTTTAGATTAATTCAACTGCCTTTTATTAATTATGAGTGGATAGTAAAAATATTTTATTTAAACTGTTTTTTGTCAATAATCCAGAATTTTTTTGATAATTGTATCTTTTGTTCAAAATTAGGAGAAGAAGCATTTATAGTAATTTTGTTTTAGCTGTTCGCGGTTTGCACTGTTACTCTAGAACTCGTCGTTTTCTGTTTCTAAATGGCCATTTTGCCTTAACCATTTAATTTGATTTGGCTTGTATTTTAGTAATACGTCTGCTTTTGTGTCGTCTAGTTCCCAAGGTTCTACAATTACAACGTTTTCTGGTCTTAACCATAAATATCTTTTTAATCTTCCGGGGACTCTTCCAACTCTTTCTTTTCCGTCAAGGCAGTTAACTTTCATTTTGTTCCCCCCATATCGTTGTTCGATGATACCAAGAACTTCTTTTCCTTTTGGCAGAGGTGCTCTAATTATTTTTGGTTCTTCATTGTCTCTACTGAATTTATTTGGTTTTCTCTTTTTGAATGCCATGTTTATTTATGTTAAAGTCGCTTTATAAGAATAATGGTATGGTTTCTGAAATTTAATGTGTGATTAAAGAAGTAGAATTGCGTAAGGTGTTCCATCAATTTTCCCGATTGAGTCTTCGTGTAGGACTCCTAAATCTAGAGCAAGTTGAATTGATTTTTTTCCTACGATGTTGAATGTAGCATCTTCTTTTGTCCAGAATTTAATTTCTTCGATAACTTCTTCTGGTTTTCTTAGGTGGCCTTTGTAAAATGATTCTTTCACATCTAGTTGGGCTTTTCCTTCGAAAAATTTTTTGCCGATTAGTTCTTCATCTGCTATTGCAACGATATTTCTATAGGCTTCGATTATATTTATGTACATTTTTAATTAATTGTGAGTAATTAGTTTTTAGTTGTTAGGGAAAATTTAAATAATAAAATAAAAAATTTGTATGCTGACTTAGTATGCTTTAGTAGCATTACCGTCTGCAATTGCTTTTTCGGCATTAACCTTAGACATTATAGAACACATAGTTGTTCCGCAATCTGGACATTGACCCTTTGCCATATATCCTCCTCTAGCAGTTTGATTAATTGCTGCATTTTTCATAGGTTTGTTTTTACCGTTTTCTTTATCTGTTTTACCGCATTTTACGCAATAAGCTGTAACCATCTTTTTTTGACCTCCTTGTCCTTGTGTTTTTAGTTGAAGTAGTTATACTCTAACTGGGTGCTTGGCACCACAAGCAAGACAATGTAACATTGTATTCTTACCTTCTTTTGTTAATTCTGTATCTGGTTTCCCACATTCCTTACAAATAACAAAATCATTAACGTATTGTTCAATCTTTGGTTGAATCTTTTTAGAAGGCGCTTTCCCAATAATTACAATCCTATCACCTTCACGGCTTCCTTTTACTGCAAGTTCTTTTAATAAATATTTTAAGAAATGTTCTTCGTTACGCCTGATATGTGAAGCTATTTGTGGGAAATTTGTGATGACTGTTTTTTTACCTTCAAAGAATCCTTCAATTTTTGGTATTTCAAATCTTTCACCTAAATCTTCAACTACTTTTACTTGATTATATGCTCTATCTAATAATTGTTCGTAAGATTCCATATTCTAACTAGAAATAGTTAGTTTTTAAGGTTTATTGGAATAGAAAGTTGAAATATTTGGGTTAAAAATTGGCAAATATAGATATTTTTTCTAATTATTTGAAAAGGTGCTTGAAATAATCTGGATTAACACCTTCTGTTAAACGGATGATTCCACCATCAACTTTAATTTCTTCTGTTGTTTTTGGGAGACGATTAAACTTGGGGTATCGGATCATATTGTCCCATTCTGAATTTCCATTTGTACCTTTGCTTAGAGAAGGAGGGAATTGATAAATCCAATCCCAATTTATTAAATAGAGTTCTCTTGAAATCATCAGTTTTTCAATTTGATCTAGATCTTTTGTATCTATATTTTCTATTGGAGTTGAAAGTTTGTATAATCCCGCGGCCCAGAATCCAGGCTTCTGATAAGTTTCTGGATATTTTATCTGATATTCTAGTGCCATCCACTTATAGTATTTTTTTTTGATTTGGAAATTTTGTAAATTTGACTTCGGAGATTTTATCTTCAGCAATTAAATCAGGTCCGTTTTTCAAATTGTGGGTCATCCCAAGTTTATCTGCAGCCCATTTTTCATGAAGTATTGGTGTGAGCGAATTGAAATATCTTGAATCCATGTTTTTTAAAAAGAAATTTTAGTTATAAGGATTGTTGGGATTTAATGTGAAAATATGTAGGTCTGAAGATTATAATAACTTTGGTTAGAAATATAAAGTATAAATGATTGGTTTTATTATGAATTTGAGAGGATTGATTTTAGGGATTGCAATTTTTGTGTTAACTTTGTTTGTGACGAGTTATGGTGTGAATACCGTTTATCCATCTGTTGCGTATGATGATTTTTGTTCTAATACTTATTGGGAAGTTGCTGAGATGAATGAGTCGGTTTGTTTTGATAATGGTGGTAAATGGAATGATTATGGAGCGACTCCTGTTAAGGTGGATACAATAGAGAGGCCTTTAGAGACGGGGTACTGTGATAAGGATTATTTATGTCGGGAAGCTTATGAGTTGGCAAATGAAAGGCAGGCGATGAATGTATTTTTGATTGCTGTCCCTTTAGGAATTTTAATTCTTTTAGGAGGATTTTACTTTTTTACTTTGGAGACTGTTGGTGTTGGGTTAATGGCTGGAGGAGTTGGTACTATGCTTCGTGGGATTTCTAGTTATTGGCAATATTCATCAGACGCTGTAAGATTTTTGGTTTCTTTGGCCGGGCTTATTGTTGTTATTTATTTTAGTTATCGGTTTGGGAATAAGATTGAGAATAAGAAGAGTGTTGGGAAGAAAGTTGTTAAGAAAAAGCCGAAAGTTAAAAAGAAGTAATTATTAGGATTATTGTAAAATGTTGCAATATTCTTTATTCCCTCATACAATTTATCATAGCTTTTATTTTTTGGAATGATGCTGGTATGAAACTCAACCATCCTCTTCTACCGAACCTCCAAACGACCGAATTAAATTATTTGGAATTTATCTTGAGTTTGATTTTTTGGCAGAATAATATATTGCTTTTTTGTTAATCTGATTAATCTATGCACGCACCGCTAGGGAGAATTTAATTATATTAATTAGCTATTTTTTTAGGTTGTTTGATTATTCTTTATTCGCCATTCTATAAATTCACTGTTATTGCGAGAAAGGCAAGCTATGTTATTAATTATTCCCGGAGGAGATTTGTTCAATATTGAGATGAGTTTTGTATTTTTTATACATACACTAATTGATTAGCCCTTGAGTTTAAAGAGAATAGTGTATTTGTTTTGAAATGGGAACAAGGGGTAGAGAAATTGTTAGTAAAGATGCTGTCGAATTAGTGAAGTTGTTCAACAAGGCGCTTGCAGATGAGTGGCTAGCATATTATCAATATTGGATTGGTTCTTTGGTTGTGAAGGGACCAATGAGGCCAGAAGTACAGGTTGAATTGAAGGCGCATGCGGGAGAAGAGTTAAGGCATGCAGATATGTTGGCTGAAAGAATTATTCAATTGGGAGGGGTGCCTATTTTGGATCCAAATAGTTTTCAGGTAGAAGCAAATTGTAAATATTTAACACCAAAGGATTTTTCTGTAAAGAAGATACTTGCACAGAATATTTCTGGGGAACAGTGTGCGATTGTTACATACAATAAATTGCTTCAGAGGTTGAAAGAGAGTTCAGATTATATTAGTTTTAATATGATTAGAAAAATTTTGGAAGATGAAGTTATGCATGAGCAAGAATTAGAAGATTTTGTTAATGATTTAAGTTAAGATGAAGAATTTATCCAAGATATCTTAGTCTTCCGGGTCTTGGTTCGAAGATTGTTCCTTCTTCTAGAAGTTTTTTGATTTCTTCGTTTATTACATCTGTTGAGAGTTCTCTGAATTTCATGATGATTTGGTCTGTGTCTATTCCACCATCGTCTTCTGAGCCTTTGATTGCTCCTAGAATTTGATCTTTAACGGCTACTGCTTCTTCTCTTGTTTCGATTGGTCTTGAAGTTTCTTTTCTTATTTTTTCCATTTCGAGTTTTCTAACAAGTAGATATTTTGCGTCCATTTCGCTTATACCTTCTGGTTGAACGTATGTTTCATTGTTCCAGTTTCTTACTGTACCGATGATGGTAACTGTTTGTCCTTGTTGTGTATTTTTGAATTTTTCTGTGTCATCTCCGAAAACTTTTAGTTTTATTTGTCCACTTCCGTCATCAAGTGTAAAAAATGCATATTTTTTGTCTCCTTCTGATTCATATTTGTCAACAATGTTCCCAATAACGTTAACTCTTGAGATTTTTCTTTCTCTTAATTCTATAAATAAAAATTTGTCGTTATCAAAGATTGGTTTTCCTAGTAGAATATCACCAATTCGGTATTTGTAAGCGGTATTTCTTTTAAATTGTCCCTCTGTCATGGGAAAGAAAAGAGCTTTTCTTTTTTAAATATTTATGTTGGTATGTGGGATATCTTGTGGGTTGAGGGAAGAATATTTACCTTAGTTGCTGGCCTATTTTGCTTGTTTTTTTAGTAATTCATTAGTTTGTTGTTAATGTTTTGTTTTTAGTTTGTTATTTTCTTCTTTTAATTCTTTTATTTCATATTCCATTTCTTCAATTCCTTCATTGACATCAAATATGGCATTATTGTATTCTTGTTCTATTATGCTTCTTGTTATTAAATTTCCTACAATATAGATTGTTGGTAAGATTATAATTAATATAGATAATATCTCGGTGTAAATATCTGCAAATATGTATGAAAGTAGTATGAATACTACTGAAATTAGTGTTGCAAATATAGTTATTGCTATATCTAGTTTTATTTTTTTATTAAGCATTTTTAGGGTCTAGATTCTCTTAATCTTTTTAGTCCGCTTTTTGCTTTTTTGTAACCATTACTAGAATCTTTCTTTCTAGCTTTTTGCTTTTTTGAAGCTTCTTTTTTTTCTGTTTTCTGTTTTTCTGTTTTCTTTTTTATAATTGTCATCTTTTATAGAATGTTTTATTGTTTAAATTATTTACTTTTTATGATATTTATATTATTTTAGTCAAATCTAATTCGCTCTTGATTTCATTTTTTATTAAAATGATTTCATAGCTTTCTATGAAATTGGGAAAGAGTTCTTTCATTCTTTTGATCTGTTCATCTGCTTTTTCATAGCTTTTTGAATTTAATTCCATTTCTAGCATCCAAGAACCTATTTTTTCTTCGAAGTGGATAATATTATATTCGTTTATGCAATATTGTTTTAAATTCTCTATTTTTTTTGAACTAATATTTTTTGTTTTTAGAATTATTTTGTAAAAATTCATATTTATTTTTTTTAGGTTTAAATCTAGCCTGAAACTATGAATAATATTTTTTTTAAGTAATTCTTTGATCCTGTATGCAACAATCCTTGCTGTTGTTTTTGTTTGTTTTGCAATTTCTACTGAGCTGAGTCTTGCATTTTTTGAGATTAATTTTAATATTTTTTTGTCAGTTTCGTTAATTTTGACATTTTCTATCTCTTTATACCATTCCTTATTATTTCCTGGTTTATTTAGGAAAAATCCTCTAGAGATAATTTCTATTTTTGTATGTGCTTCTATATTTTGATTTAATATATTTTCTCCGAATTTGTTATGAAGTCCTGAGACTATTCTGTAAAACTCTTTTATATCCTTAATTCCTATACTGAAAATTAAATCCCATTTCCCAGAACATTCCGCTATCCACCAAGAATTTTTTAATGATATTAAATATTCTTTAATATCTGTTTCTATTTTTGAGTTTGTATTCTTAAATTCTAGATATACATTCCATATTGTTAATCCAAGTTTTCCTGCATCTAGAAATGTCAAATAATTTTTAATTAGTCCTTCTTTTTCCATTCTTTTCATTCGGTATTCTACTACAGATATGCTTGAATTTGTTTTTTTTGCTAATTGTGTCAATGGTGTTCTTGCATTGATGTCTAGGTGGTATAGTATTTTATTGTCTAATAGGTCTATTTTTAACATGTTGTAATAAGTTACATATATTTTATAAATATTGTTGTTTATTAGTATTTTTTATTAGTAAAGTTGAAATATCTTATAGTATTATTTACATTATGGAATTGGGAGATAAATTAGGAAATGTAGTAAATTTGAGAGATATAGGTGAAGGGCTTAGCCCGAGTTATGATAAAATGGATAAGGTTGTTTATGAAACTCCAAAATATAAGTTGATAAAACCAATTTTTTGTAAGTCTTATACGACGACTGTTTCTGCAACTTCTCAGAAAAGATAGAATGCCAGTTAAAAGTTTAGGTTTTATTCCTAATTCTCCTTTGCAAGTTTATGAAGAAGCTATTGATTCTGTTAAAGAATTAATTAATAAAAATGGACTTTATTATAAAGAGGAAAGATCTAGATACAATTATTATCAAAGTAGTCGTTCTGATGTTGAGAAGGTTATTCTTCCAATTAATTTAGGAAAACATGTTTATCGGAGAACTTTTGATGTGGGAAAGGATAGGCTTTTTAGAGATCATTACTTGAGGCTTTCTAGAATAAAAGTTGAAAGTAAGATTTTTAATTCTGATGAAATGCATGAGAATTTAGTCTTTTACTTTTTTTCAAAAGAGGGATCTTTTGTCTATGGTACTTTGTTTGATACTTTTGATAGCTCTAAGATTTTGTCTGTGGGTAAGGGGATTGTATTTTCAAAGAGGTCTTTTAGAAGTAATGTTCGAGATTATAGATTAGCTGAGATTAAGGATGCTAAAAAGTATTCTTTGGAAGATTTGAGTTTGCATGATAAATCTAGAATTCCCTCAGACATGAAGAAGGTTGGAAGGTTTATGTTGGGACTTAATGATTTTAATGATTTTTTATAATCAAATCTTCTGGTAATGCTTTGGCCTTGGTTCGAAGATGATTCCTTCTCTTGATAGTGCTTTTATTCCTTCTTCTATTTTTTGTTCATTTAGTTTTCCATCTAATTTTTCAACAATCTTTTCTAGTGGTATTATGGTTCCATACTCTTCTGTTAATGCAAAAATAGTATCTCTTACTGTTGATGCGGCGTTTCTTTGTGATGATTTCATTGTGCCGGTTATTTTGTCCATGTCAATTTGACCTGTTTCTTCGTCATAACCTGTTTGTGTCAAGTAGTATTTTAGTAGTTTGATTGCTATGGCTGCATCTATTTTGTCAACTGTTTCTGACAATCTGATTCTTGCTGCTGCTTCGCTCATTCGAATAAGGGAGTTTAGTTGTCTTGCTGAAATTGGGATTGTTCTCATTTCTTGACCTTCTACAACGTGTCGGTTTCTTAATCCAACATAAAAATCTCTCATTTCTTTTACTGCTTCGTCTGTTAATTTTGGTTGAACTTTTTGACGAGTGTACGCTACGTATTTCATAAATAGGTCTTTTGGAATTATCATTTCTTTTGATTCTTTTTGATGTTCTTCTAGAATGTGGTTCGCTACTTTTGTATCATTTTCAATCGAGGGCAAATCTCTTAGGGTGAATATAATATCGAAACGGTTGATTAGTGCTGGTGGAAGATTGATTTGTTGGGGAATTCCTTGATTGGGATCGAATCTACCAAATTTAGGATTGGCGGCGGCAAGAACTGAGGTTTGGGCATTTAGTGTCGCCTGAATATTTGCCTTGTTAATTGTAACAGTTTGTTGTTCCATGGCTTCGTGCATTGATGATTGATCTTGTTCTGCCATTTTTTCTAATTCATCAATACAAACAAGTCCTTTATTTGCTAGAACCATTGCACCTGCCTCTAAGGACCAACCTTTCAAATAATCGTCTTTAACTACGGACGCGGTTAAACCTGCACCGGATGTTGATTTACCTACAACGTAACGTCCTTTTGGCGAGGTTTTTGCCATGAATCCTAGGATAACGGATTTGGCGACACCGGGGTCACCAATCATCATGATATGGATATCTCCACGACTAATTTGTCCGTCTTTTTTACGTTTCTGAACTCCTCCAAATAGTTGAAGCATTAGGGCTTCTTTAATTTCTTCATATCCCCAAACTGATGGAGCTATTGAGTCTCTAAGTTTTTCAATAATATTTGGAGAATTTGCAAGTTCGATAATGTGATTCTCATCGTCTTCTGAGATATCTAGTTCGTCGAAAGATTCTTCCATCGGAATAATATTATTTGCTTCAATTGCTAATTCGAATCTAGTTGAAAGACCTCCGGAAGGTAATGGAACTGGAACTTCTTTTAGAACGCCGATAACTTTTGCACGTGAACCTGGGGTTGTTCTTTCTTCCATTTTTGGGTCTACTAAATCTTCTTTTAGAAATACATTAATTCTTTTTGGTTGGGCACCACCTGAAAGCATGTCTGGAGATTCTTCAATTACTAGTCTTTGGGTATCTACCATTTCTTTTGATAGGCCCTTAAATCCACCTCTTCTCCCACAGGAACATCTTGAGGGTTCTCTGAATTTTTTTTCAATTTGCAGGACTGAAATGATTGTTCCACATGATGGGCATTCGAATTTAGCATTCACTACTTGTGGTCTAACGTCTGAAGATTGACGTATGATTCCTTCAACAACTAGCATTTCGTTTAAGTGTTTTGCACGAATGTTTCTTACTAGAATTTCGTGGGATTTTGGCAGATTAAGAAATCTTACTCTTACTTTCTCGCCTAGACCAATTTCTTCAATGGCCATTTCTATAACTTGAACAGTTTCTTCTGGTCTGTTAATAGCTTCGTCTGCTAGAATAGTTGAATGTTCTGCCATCTCTTGGAAATCAATAATGATTACAGAATTTTCTTCTCGGAGTGAAGATTTTAGATTTTTCTTATAGGCTTCAATAAAATTTTTAGCTTCTTGAATTAATTCTTCTCTTTCTTGGTTGAATTTATCACTCTCTTTAAACTCATCACCTTCGTTCTCCGGGCTTTCGGGCATATCTTGTGTGAAATCAATCTCTCCATCCATGAAGGAAAAAGTATATACTAGTTTATAAAAAAATTGGTGGTTTGGAAAGTTGTTTTTAGAATTTTTGAATTTGTTTTGTTAGTAGTTGAGTGTTTCTCTTTGGTAGTTCCTCACCCACCCAATGATTTTTTGAGGACCTTGTTAATGAATTTTGTGGGTTGGTATCAAAAGAAGATAATTAATTTATATTTAGAAAATGATTTTAATAAGATTAATTAGCGGTATACAGTTGGCGGTGAGTGGTTTGTTAAAACTAGAAAGAACCTTTAGTATAACCTTCAAGAGCTTCTTTAACGTTTACTAGAAGTCTATCCATTGAGAGTTCAAGCTGATCTTTGTTCTTTGTTCCTGTGCAAACCAATTTCCCGTTTGAGAATAGTAGGAACGTTGCGTTAGGGTCTTCTAACTTGTAAACTAGTCCTGGGAATTGTTCTGGTTCGTATTCAGTGTTCTCCATTTCTAGAGCAAGATAGTTTAGGTTAAGTTGTAAGTTGATTGTTCCTGAGGCTACAATGTTCTGAACTGTGATTTTTGGTTTGATTGTAACATCAACACTTACTTTTTTCAATTGTTTAATAACTTCATCAATTACTTTTCTTACTTGAGGTATTGACTTTGTGCCTGTACAAACTAAATTACCTGAGGAGAAAACTAAGACTGCTGATTTTGGTTCTTTAATTCTTAAAACTAATCCTGGGAATGTTTCTGGATTATATTCAGTATTAGGTTGAGTTCTTGCAAGTTTTGTTAATGGAACTGGTTTTTCTAAAGAAGTTGTTGCTACAATGTTTTGAATTTTATATTCGAACTCTTTTTTTGGTGTCTCAACCTTTTTTGCTACCATGGTATTTAAAGGATAAAAACCTTTATAAAGGTTTTTGGAACAGATTGGGTTGTTTGGAAGTAAGGACATGTATGATTTTTTGTATAAATGATTAAAAAGAATTTTTTGGTTGTGGATTTATGGAGAAAGGTAAGGATTATGTTAAGTTTGAAGATATTCCTAAAGAATTTTATGATCATACTTTGGATGGTGTGGTGTGGGAAGATAAGCTTATTAGTAATTTGAAATTAAGATATGGTTCTAAGGGGACAACTAATTTTAGCGGAGAGTCAGTTAATATTTTTCCTGATACTTTAGAATTTCAAAAAAATAATAGTGAGGAGTGGTTTGAAAAAATGGAAATGGAATCTTCTAAAATTATTGAACCTACTTTTGAAGAGAAAGTAATGTATGACAAGAATTTAAGAGCAATGCTTTATGATAAGGGAATGAATATTCCTAATAATGAAATGAATCGTGAATTTTATCTTAGAGAAAGATTGACTTTTAATGAGAGAAGTAATTTGGTTGCTTTAGCTAAAGGTTTTTCTAAATTTATGGGTAAGAGAAATATCAAGAAGGTGGATTATGCATTGTTTGGAGTAGGAACCTCTACTTATCCAGAAGAGTATTATTGTGGGATTGAAAAAATGTTTTTAGATAATGGAAAGATAGGAAACTCTGTTATTCGTGAAAAGGCAGCTGCATTACAAAAAGGAATTGGTGAGGAAATAGTTGATTGGGAGAAGTCAGTTGAGTTTTGTTATAATTATGCTAAGAATTGGGATAGCATTCCTAGGCCGATTAGTAAAGAAGAGTTTTATGAAAAATTAAGTAAAACTCAATTTTCTTATGAAGTTGATAAAAAGGTTTCTGATATTTTAGAAAACAAAGGGGAAGATTTGGATTTTGCCTTTTCATTGGAGGAGTATTATGGAAGTAAGTCCTTCGGGCCACAATTAAAATATTCAAGAGGGAATAGTGAATATGAATTTAAGAATAAAAGAAGTATTGATATCTTAAAAAATAATTTTAAAAGTTTTTTGAAAGAGTCGGGTAATAATTTTAAAGAAGAAGTTAGTAAACTTGAGAAGGCGGATTATAATTTAGATTGGAATGGTGAATTAATTCGTCGTAAGATAATTACTCCGAATACTGGGCGAGTTGAGACTTTGAGAGTAAATTTTGATTTAGGACGTTCTATGCATTTTTATTTCTATAATCAAGTGGCTGATATGAAGGTTAAAGGGGAAATTATTCACAATGACTCTTTCTCTCAAGTAATTCGTGGAGTTGACAATGGATTAAGTGGGGTAAGTGATTTAGAGGCTGCGGTTAAGAATGGTGAGGAAACTGGGGTTTTTGAGAATCCTTTGGTTTTGAAGTGGAAAGAGTAGTTGATTTTACTGAATATGTTCGTATATGATTTTTTATCGTTTTGGATCTTATCTTTTTCATGACTTCAGAAAAACAAAAGATTGCCGCTAAAAAGAATATTAAGAAAGCTCAGGCTAAATGGAAATCTATGACTAAAAGTGAACACGCTGCAGCTCAACCGGAGGGTCGTGCGAGAAAAAGGCCAGGAGAGGTTGGTGAAGGGGATTTTTATCGTATTGAGGTTAGACCAAAGGAGTTGTTTGTGATGTATAGAAATCAAGATGTGGGGGATAAAGGTCATTTAGAGAGAGTTGCTGGTCAAAGAAAGAATGGACATTGGGCGACTCAATGCTGGCTTGTTGAGAAAAAGGATGCTAAAGTTGTGGGGGACAAGATTGTTGGGAAGACTAAAGAGATTAAGGAATTTTTAAGTAAGCTTGGAAGTGAACCTGTTTTGGTTAAGGGAGATATATTCAAGGCTAAGGAGTGATTTTGTTTTATTTTCACCAATGCATCATTAAGTAATTTCTTATGTACAGGAAGTACACTGCGAAATGACTTAATAATATCTTGATAAAAATAATTCCAAAATGGGGAGGCGGTGATCAGTAATCTGTCTGCGGTTTGCATTTTCACTTCTTCTTAAACTTCTTATCTACGTATTCTATTAATTCTGAACCTTTAAGCTGGTAGGTTTGGGGCCCTATTCTGGTGTAGAAGAATTATTGATCTGCGTCTCTTACAAAGATTGCTTTTTTTGAGGGATTCATTTCTAGTCTGGCAATGTGTCTGTCTTTTAGCTGAATAATTTCTATTTTAATATTATTTAGCTCTTTTTTGCTAAGTTTTAATTTTATTAGGTTTGTTAGGTGAAGTTCAAATTTGTCAATGTTCTCAAAATTATCTTTTTCAATTCCGAGGATTTTGCCGTCATCTGTTACACCGATGAAAAGGACCCCTCCTTTTGTATTTAGAAATGCTGAAATTGTTTTTAGAATTCCGTGTTCTATTTTTTTGTCTTTTTCGTTTGTATGTAAATTTGTTCTAAGGGTGGATTTGAATTCTTGAGATTCTGATTCTCCTTTTTTTATTTCTTCCACAATTTCTTTTGTAGAATTTATTTTCTTGAACTTGTCTGGGTTTAGATATTTTATTTTTTTTAGTATTTTATGCAGTAGTTTGAAATGTGTTTTCATATATATTAGTCCGATTATACAGGAGATTGTTGTTCCAATTAGAACGTAGGTTAGATTATTCATCGTGAATAAATAAATCCCTTGGTCTAGGGTTTGTTTTAGAAGAAGTTTGAGGTAGTATTTTGTAAGCTCTAGAGAAATTGCAAATGTCATTGAGAGGCCAAAGGCGTAGGAGATAATAAGAAAATAATTTTTCTTTATTTGGTTTGAATTGTAGAGAAGGAATAGAATTAGCAGTGCTATTAATCCAGTTCCCATGCCAAAGACCATTGGTGCTATTATTCCCTTTAATTTTCCGAGTGTTAAGGTGAATATAATGAATATGAGTAGTAGCAATTCAAATTCTTTTGGAAATTTTATTTTGATTTGTGATTTTAAGAATTGTGGGATGAATGTTAGGATTAGTAGAAAAATGTTTGTTGAAGCGATGTGCCAGAGGTGATTGTTGATTGATGTGAATATTGAAATGATTAGAATGAGTTTTATTGTTAGAGATAGGTAGATTGAGAATTTGTTTCGCATATTAGGGTGAGGAGAACGGGATTTATATTATTTGTTGGGGTGGATTTATATTTTCAAGACACTTACTCGCCCCTCTCCCCTTGCCGCCGTCCCGTTGGCTAAGACAAGTTGAGTTATCTGGATTCTGTGGGGATGTATTTAATATTTCTTCGTAAGCTCAGTATTGATATGAGGGCAGAAGTACCAATAGCATGACTCGAGAGGGGAAGCTGGGCCTCAGTTTTTGGCAATTATGGATATTAGAGCACCCCACCCATCTTTGGGCTTCCTACCCTAACTGTTGCCAAAACATTTTGAATTATCCCTCGCGGTGCGTGCGAATATTAATCAGATTTGCAAAAAATTATAAACACCATAAAACAAATATAGCACTCTGCAAACTTTTCTCCCCATCTGCACGCACTGCGAGGGATAATTAAATTATATTAATTGCTAATCTTTGTAGGACGATTTATTATCTTCCCCGTTCCCCTGTCCAGCCTCCTGAAGAGAAGTTGAATTAGTGGTGATTTATGATGATCTTGTTGGTTATATGGGTATGTTTTTTAAATGTAGTTATTATTATTTATATTAGGTAGTAAAATGAATCCGATTTTTAATATGTTTAAGACTGAATGGAAGTATTTGCAGAAATACCGAGGTAGATTTATTATTTATATGAGTCTTTTTTTAATTGCTGCTCTTGTTAGTCTTTTAACACCACTTGTTATTGGAAAGATATTTAATTTTATTCAAGCTGGTGAAGTTGCTGATCCTGCAACATTGATGAAACTTCTTTGGATGATTTCATTAATATTTGTTATACAAGTTATTTTTTGGTTATTCCATGGAACAGCTAGGGTATTTGAAAATCTTACTGGTTTTATGGTTCACAGAAACTATACAAATGATAAAATTAAGAAAGTTTTAGACCTTCCAGTGAGTTGGCATAAAGATCATCATTCTGGTGATACTATTGATAAAATAAATAAGGGTAGGGGTTCGTTGAAATCATTCTCTGAATATATGACTTTTCAGGTTTTGTATGCTATTGTGAATATTTTTGGTGCGGCTGCCTTTTTGTTTTTTATTGATTTTAAGATTGGTATTTTTGTTTTCTTATTTTCAAGTTTGGTGTTATTCATTTCTATGAGTTTTGATAAAAAAATGAATAAGAAGTATAAGGAGATGAATAAATTTAGTAATAAATTGTCTTCTGCGGTGTTTGATTATGTTAGTAATATTGTTACTGTTTTAACTTTGAGATTGAAAAAAACTGTTCGGGCGGAAGTTGATAAGAAAATTTCTGTAAGTTATCCTTTACATAAAAAGATTCAGTATTTGAACGAATCTAAGTGGGCCATTGCTAGTATTTCTGTTTCTTTTATGGTTGTTGTCGCGCTAGCCTGGAAAGCTTATTCAGATTATAATGCAAATGGTATTATTCTTCTGGGAACTCTATATATGTTGTATGGTTATATTAATAGTATTGGAAGGTCTTTCAATAGTTTTGGTCAACTGTATGGTTCATTGACAAGAGAGAGTGCTAATATTGAAAGTGCATATCCTATTGATGAAGCATATGAAAAAGTTGAAGCAGCTTCTAAAGATAATTTGGCAAAGGATTGGAAACGGATTTTGATTAGAGGTCTTGGGTTTACTTATAATAAGGAAGGAAATGAAAGGCATATAGATGATGTTGAAATTGTTTTTAATAGGGGGGAAAAGGTTGCTTTGATTGGAGAGAGTGGTTCTGGTAAGAGTACTATTTTATCTTTATTTAGAGGACTTTATGATGTTGACTCGGGTTCAGTTTATTGTGATGGTAAGAAGTTGAAGTATGGACTCTCAACAGTTGGGCATTCAGTTACTTTGATTCCTCAGGATCCAGAATTGTTTAATAATAGTATTAGATATAATATTGCTATGGGGTCCTCTGTTTCTAAGAAAAAGTTAGAGAAGGCTATTTCAATGGCTCAATTTGAAAAGGTTGTTAAGAGATTGAATAAAGGTCTTGATACAAATGTTCTAGAAAAAGGTGTTTCTTTAAGTGGTGGAGAGAAGCAAAGACTTGCTTTGGCTCGTGGGATTCTTGCGGCTTATGATAGTGATATTGTTTTGTTAGATGAGCCAACTAGTAGCGTTGATAGCTTGAATGAAATAAAGATTCATGATAATCTATTTAAGGAATTTAAGGATAAGACCATTATTTCATCAATTCATAGATTGCATTTGTTGCCGAAGTTTGATTATATTTATATGTTTGATAAGGGTAAGATTGTTGCTCATGGGACATATGAGAAAATGAAAAAGAATCCTAAGTTTGCTAGGGTGTTGGAGAAGCATGAGACTAAGAAATGATTTTGATTGTTTGGTGATTTATATTAAGGCCGCCCCGCCCTCCAGCACTCCGTTCCCCCACCTGCCTTTCTGAGGCAGGTTGAATTATCTGGATTCGTTTGGGAGCTTGGTTTGTTGTTGTGGAATTATTTACTTATCTGTGAATATAATTGATATTTGCACGCAGCGCGAACGAATAATTTAATTATATCAATTTGTGATTTGTTGGATAGAATTTAATCCTTTGCGATTTTCCAGAGCTCTTGGAAATGATTGTAATATGATTCTGCGATTTCTTTGTTTTTTATTAGAATGATTAGTGGCTTCTCTGTTAGTAGATGGATTGATACATAGTCTCCGAATATGACTGTTGTGGCTTCGCTTTTTGTATTTGAGTATTTTGTTTCTACAACTGGATGTTTTGTTACTTCATGTCCTCTGTATTTTTCATTTATGATTATTTTTCCAAGGAAGTCTCCTTTTTTCATTATTTTAACAAGTGCTTGCGCCTCGTAAATTGAGTCATAGGCTCTTCCTGTCCCTCCAAATGAAACGAATTTTTTGTATTTGAGTATGAGATGCATTAATGTTCTTAACCCCTCTTTGCCTTCAAACACCTTGATTTCGTATTTGTTTGAAGGGGAAGCCTGAATCTTGTTTAATTCTTTGATTAAGTCTGTTATGAAAAATTGTTTTTGTTTTATGGGGTTCATTAGGTTTTCTGGTTTTTCTGCTTTGAAGAATTTTTTATTTTGTTTTATTATGTGGGAGACTAATCCTTTTTCTATTAGGTTATTTAGAATTGTATAGGTTAGGGTTCTGTCCGTTGATATTTTTTTTGAGAGGTCGTTTGCTGTGAGTTCTTCGTTTTTTAGAAGTTCTAAATATGCTTTTGATTCGTTGCCTGTTAGGCCTGCTTGTGAGAGTTTTTCTTTTAGTTTTTCCATTTTGTTGTTATGTTGGGTAACAACTAATGTTTATATGGGTTTTGGAGGTTGGGGGAGTATGGAAAAGAAAGAAAGAAAGTTAAAAAATAAAATTAATGCTGCAGGAGGAATTAGGGAAGATTATTCAAAGCTTGGAGAAACCTTTACTTCTCAATGGAGATTTAGTTATTTTCATAATGAAAAAATGTGGGGTGCTTCACAATATAATGAAGAATTTGGAGATACTCTCAGAGAAAAAGGATATTTTGAAAAGAGAGTTTTTGGGGTAGATAATTATTATCTTTCTCAAGTACAGGGGGATGGTATGATTTCTTTAAATATTTATAAGATTGAAGATTCAAATTTGATTGAGGAAGTAGTTTGTATTGGGAAAAATTCTTTAGATAGGGAAGATAAATATGAGGTAACACTTGCTTTACAAACTATTGGGGGAGATTCTGTAGAGGGGCAACACAACCGGTTAAAAAATTCTTTAGATGAAATAATTCGAAGAGAGGATTATGGTCCTCTTGAGAATACTAATTGTCATTGGAGGGTTTTTGGGATATGAAGAAGGAAAGTAGTTTTCAGGATCAAGTGTATAATGCAAGAGTAAATGATACAGAGTCTGTTTGGCAGTTTAAATATGATAAAGGGGATGTGGCTCTTGATGAACAATATTCTCAAGAATTTAGAGATAAGCTTGAAAGTGAAGGGTATTTCAAAATTAAGAATTTAATTGCTAGAACAGGACTTTATAGGGAAGTTATTAATGATGCTGAGCGAGGAGAGACTATTAGTGGGAACAAACATTTTTTGAGTTTTTATCAGTATAAGGGGTCCTTTATTGTTGAAGGGAGAACTTATTTGAATTCTTTTCTAGATGGAAATAAATATCTTGAACCTAGTGGATTGAAGGTTAATGTATCTTTGAAGACTCTAGAAGGAACTTTTTATGAATTGAAGCATAGTCAACTAGAAAAGGAATTAAATGAGATAATTCGGAGAGATTAAGGATGGCAAAGAAAAATATTGAAAATAAATTTAGAGCTGGAGACTGGATTTCAATACCTCATACAGTTGAGCCTGAGATGTATCTTAGATTAGAGGATTCAAATATAGATTATTATAATAAAATAAAGAGAGAATCTATTGGTTCTGGACCCAATAAAGTGGGAGAGTTAGAGGTTAAAAAATATTATGAGCAAAAGATAAATGAACATAGAGAAGAAGCTTCTTTTGCAAATATGTTAGTTGAGACTTACAGATATAAATTATTGGATATTGAAGATGATGAAAAATAAATTAGAGAAATTGGGAGAAGAAAATGTTGGAATTCTGAGTGTGCAAGAAGAAATTAAGTTTTCTTCTTGGAAATATGAATCTAAGGATGTTGAAAAAATCTTTTTAGAGGGTTCTTTAAATTTGTTGAATAATAAAGAGGGTCTTTTAGAAAAGGCTTCTCTTTGTGTAAGAGAGGCAAATGGATTCGGGACTTCTTTTCATCCTGAAGTATATTTTAGGTTAAATAAATTTGATAATTATTTTGAGGGCAAATCTCTAAATTTACAATTCCCATTCAAAGAAAAAGATATTTTCAATTTCATAGAGGGATATTCTTCTAAAGACTTATTTTTGAAATGGAATACTTCAAAAAAAGGATTTAGTTTAAATATTTCTGGAGTAGGATATGTTGAATATTTTAATAGGAATATCAAAAGAGATTCTATTCTTTTTGTTGGGCAAGGAGGTTTTGATATTAATCCAAAAGAAAATTTAGTAAAATTAAAAAGTTTTTATCAATTGCCAAAATGAAAAAAGGATTAGAAAACTTGACTTTGTTCGGATTAGGAGTTATTAGTGGAGCTGTTGTTGGAGCAATTGACGTTTCAACTACTGGTTTGCCTCTTTTATCAGGATATTTAGAATTTGCCACTTTATCTAAAGTCAAGTTAAAAGATACTGACTTTGGAGATATTATGGGAGATGTCGTTAAGGGGCATTTGGGTTATTTGACTGGAGTTGCAATTCCTTTTGGTATTAAGTATCATAATGAAATTTATAATTTTGTTGAGGGGGTTTTGAAATGAAGAATAAATTTACAAATGATTTAAAATATTTGTTAAAAAATTCATGGGATATTTTTCCAGGAATAAATGAATCTCAGTTAATTAAAAATGTTAGTAAAACAAGATATACTTTGTTTTCTGAGAAAAAAACTCCTTCTGACTGGAAAATTCTTGGTAGATGTTTAACGAGTTCATTATATATTACTTATGGGTTGCTTTCGTGTTTTTATACATCATTGAATCCCCAAGTTTGGGATAGAAAAATAGAAGAAAAACGGGTTAGGATAGAATTGAAACAAAAACATCAAGAGAAAATCAGTTTATCTTATGATTCATTTAATATTTTTGAAAATGCTAAAAATTTTGAAGATAGTATCGGAATTTATCAGAAATATGATTTATCAATAAAGTTAGAACCCGTGGATTTTAAGCAAAAAGAAAGGGTTGTTAGTCAAAAAAATTTGGAAGGGGTTTTGAAATGAGTGATTGGATGCCTGGAGAAAAGAACTGGGGAGCATTTTATACATTGATTGGAATGATTTCAGTCGGATTAGGAACTCTGGTATATATGACTGTTAAAGATGTAAAATAATTTAATAGATTACCAGGAGAAACTCATCGCGATAAAGTGAAATCATTTATGTTAAGAGATGATCATAGAAGGGCAGTAATTAATTATGTTGATAAAGATTCTAATGGATTTAGTTTTTCTGAGGATTATAGAATTAAAGAGATGATGGGGGTTCAAGATAGTTCTAAAAATTATGAACCTTCTTCTGATGATTGGGAGAGAGCATATAAGAAAATGAATAATTCTCTTGAAGGAGTTGTAAAATGAGTGTTGAAAAAAAAGATTGGGCAGAGAGAAATTTATCTAAAATTATGGGAGGAGTTATTGGAGTTTCAGTTTATTTGGCTGGAATAGCATTTGTGGATCAGGAGGTTCCTGACATTAGAATTCACAAGAATACTTTGGATTCAAAAGTTTGGAATATTGATAATGCTATTTATTCAGTTAATCGTGGAGATGCTTATTATTTGGTTTCTGCTCTTGAGCTGAAAAAAGATAGTCTGGAGTTAGAGAGAAATGAATTGATTAATTCTTTTGAATATAGGCAATATAAGAATGAAAAGAATAAAAAAGATATAAATTATTTTTTAGGTTTAGCTGGTTTTTTGGGTTTAGGTATTGGTTCTGGTTATTCTTTTGAAAAGAAGAGGAATAAAAATAAAAAAGTTTAAATACACATGATGTGTATGTGAAGTGTATGGCACAAGAAATGATTTCTGCAAGAGTAAATTTGAATTCTTATGTAAATAAGGTTTTAGGGATTGTAAAGTTGAAATATGATTTGAAGGATAAGTCTGAGGCGATTAATAAATTTGTTGAGATGTATGGTGAGGATATTGTGGAAAAGGGTGCGAGTGAGGAATATACGAAGAAGGTTATGAAGGTTGCGGATGATCATTTTGAGAAATATGGTAATAGAAGGATGAGCAAGAAGGATCTGGATTTGCTTTTTGATAAGTAGAATGTTTGATTATGATTTTTCTGAAAAATTGAAATTAAAAGTTAGTAAGCTAATTAAGAAAGACAGGAAAAGAGCAGGTATATTATATAAGAAAATTAATCAAATTAGTTCCTGTGATGTTAATTCAATTAATCATTATAAGAATCTTCGTGGGGACATGAAAGATTTTAAGAGAGTTCATATTGATAGTTCTTTTGTTCTGATATTCAAAGTTGATGTGGCGAAGAATTTTATTTTGTTTGTAGATTTTGATCATCATGATTATGTTTATTGATTTTTGTTGGCATAAATATTGTTTGTATGTGATGTGAATGGATAATTTAGTATATTAATTTTTAAGACATTCACCCGCCCCTCTCCCCCTCCGCCG
>JAQICZ010000011.1 GCA_027858295.1 Nanobdellota archaeon
ATTTTAACGTAGCCTTGAGGGTTAAATCCCTTTGCCAAGATAGTGTAGTCTCTTTGATTACTATCTTCAAATCCCATTAGCCAATAATCTGGATCTTGTAACTGATCTGGAGATACCAGTGGTGCTTTTTTCATATTATTCTCTGAAATTAATCTTCCTGTCGCAATTTTTAATTTTTTTTCTAGTTCATTTATTAGCTTGTTCATTTTATTTTTCCTCCTTTCTCGTTTTCTTCGGAAGGATTTTGCCAAATTTTATTGCGATTTGTCGCTACCATGATATAGTTACATATTGAATATATATAAAACAATCAATGATATTTTACATCAAAAGACAATATATGCATAATTGTATGGTAATATATAGTAAGATTGGATATGGATGGTAAAGGGATAAAGAAAGAGGATTGTTAGAGTAGTGGTTCCCACCCTCGTGCATTTTTTCCTAGTGTTTGTCCCCAGAATGAGTTTTTATAATTCCATTTTTTTTCTCTACTAGCTTTTTTTATTATTTCTTGTCTTGTAGGATTATAAATGAAATCATATTCCTCTTTTTTCATTTTTCTAAAAATCAGTTCGAACCATTTAGTTTCAGCATAGTAATATACTCTATTTTGTTTTATATTTCTTTTTTCCTTAGATAAACTTTTATAAATTTCCCATAATTTATCATATACAAAATCATTCCCAAGCTTTATTTCTGATCTAAAATTCCAACCATTAATTATATCTTTATCCTCATTCTTCCACATGTCGAGATAATTTCTTTTAATATTTCTTAAATACATTAGATTTTTTGAATTCGAATAATTTTCATCTTTTATTTTTTTCTCAATGGTCAATTGTTCTTGCTTTATTTTGTCTTCAATTAGTCTTTCATTTTTTTCGTATTTTTCTATGAGGTTGTTAAATAGAGATTTCATTTTTTTGTTTGAAAATGTCTTGATAATAACTTTAGTATGATTTACCAAGACAATAATATAATTGCATATTCATAATATATATAATAATTGATAGAACTATCAACCAAAACGCAATATTTATATAACAATATTGTAATATAGAGTAATGTTGGGCATAAAAGATAAAAAGATACTTTATCAGCTAGACCTTAATTCAAGGCAATCAATAAATCAAATAGCGAAAAAAGTAGGCCTAAGTAAAGACATAGTAAACTACAGACTAAAAAAATTAGAACAAGATAATTTTATACAGGGCTATCAAACAATAATTGACTTCCAAAAACTAGGATACATAACAGTAAGAACAAGGATGACTTTGGTGGATACATCTCCCCAAAAAGAAAAAGAAATAATTGATTTCTTAATAAAAGAAAAGCAAGTTTTTTTTATTTTGGAACTTGAAGGGACAGAATTAACTTACGGGCTAATGATTAAAGAGCTCTCAGAATTGAATGACTTCTATGAAAAATTTGAATCAAGGTTCAAAGAATTTCTATCAAACAAAAAATTCGCAATCTACTCAGATCTTTATCATTTTAGCCGTTCCTACATAGAAAAATCAAAAGAAAAGAATACAATAATAATAAAACAGAATAAAGAAGAAGGGGTAGATAAATTTGATTTAGATATTCTAAAGATTCTCTCTAAAAATGCAAGAACAACAACAATGGAAATAGCAACAATTCTTGAGACGCCAGCCACAACAGTGGCTCACAGAATAAAAAGACTAGAAGAAAAAAAGATAATCCTCGGCTACGGGTTATTATTCAATTTTAACAAATTAAGCTACAGTTACTTTAGAGTCAATTTAGAATTGAGAGATATATCAAATATAAAGAAAATAATAAACTACTGCGAATTAAACGAAAATATAATATACGCGATGAAGACCCTCGGAGGCTCAGACCTAGAAATATATTTTGAATCAACACAAGAAACCTTTTTAGAATCAATGAAACAGATAAGAAAACAATTCCCAGAAATAAGAAGTTGGGATTATAATATATTAAAAAAATACCATAAATTTAATTATTTCTTTGGGTAATTATCTATTAATTTTTTTATAGACCCCCTACAAATCGCAGTCAACTCATAGCTTGATCTGTAATAAGTGATATAATTTACTAATCCACCCTAACTAAAAAACGGTTTTTATTGATACTTCTTTGTCGCTTCAATCTCATCTTCTTTTGAAACAAAAGAATAATTACAAAATTTATATCTATCTTTATTAGTTGAAGGATGATTCACACAATCATCTAAAATCCTCGCAGCTCTAATCCAATCTTCAGAAAAATTCATTTTCTCCAACTCACTAAAATTCCCATAGACTTACCTCTTATCTAAAATAGTTCCATTAGGAAAACTAATTCTATATGGAATATATGCTCCACCCTTCCCAGTCAATAAAGAACCACTATTATAATCCGCAAGCCAAGAGAATCCATTTCCTTCTAAAAGTCAATAGTTTTTTCATAATTATTATTTCCCAAAAATATTCTTGTTTGAGAGGTAAGGCTTTCTTTCGGAAATCCAGGAATTGATAATTGTTTATCCATTGTCATAATAAATTATACAATTAATTAGACAAATTATAATAGTCATCACAGTATATAGTTTAATTATTACCGAAATCTAAAAATATTAATAATTTAGAGTATATTGCCTAGCCAGAGATTTAATATCATTATAATCTTTTCTTCCTGGCTTTTCAACTTTATAATAAAAAGATAATATTTCCTTGGGGCATAAAGACTGAGATAGATCTTCAAGAATAAGTTGATAGTTTTTTTTGTCCTTAGAGCCTAAAATACCTTTTTCGGCCATTTCATGATACTTTTTATTTTTCCAATTTTTACTATCTCTCTCTTCCTTGTCTTTCAATTTTGTGACTAGCCTTGAACCTTTTGACATAGATGATTATGAAAAATAGCCTTTTTAAAAATTTATATTCTAGGCATCACCCCATATGTCCGCAGCGCAGCGAATAATTAATTGTCTTGAAAATAATCTGGGAAAACAATCCTTTTAAAAATTTATATCCTTCACCCCAACAATTTTGAATTATTTTTGAGCTAAAATGCCTTCTCTCTACAATTTATTGTAGAAGTGTAAACCCAAATTTACACGTTAGTAGAGGTAATGGTTTACGGAATCAAAAATAAAAAATTAAAGGTAGGTTACGCCACTCTTTGTTAGCGCCACAAACCGAATTCCCATAGGCAACCCAAGCACAGCAGAGCACAAAGCCATATGTTCCTTCCCATTACCAGAAGCAATAGAACAAGCAACTTCCATCTCCTCAAACTTCCCAGCCAACTTTTTCTTCAAGTCATCTCTCAAATCAAGAAGCCTTTTAGAAGTATCAATCTTAACAAACTCAAAAGCCTTCTCATGAGTAAACGTCTTAGCAGCATCATCGCCAACTAAAACTATTTTTTCCCAATCACCATGCTTCATGAGCCCGTTAACCTGAGCCCACGAACCCTCACCTGTAGATAACAATGCAATTAATTCCATATAGAAAAAAAGCCAACTCTCTTTTTAAGGATTATTGTAATAATTGGACCATTGAATTTTTTTTTAAAATAAATATATATTTTATGATTGTAGGGGTTAGATGTCTTAAATCTTTCAAGTTAAAAATTATCCCAAACAGATCGCGCTATAATATAGGTTTGGAATGACACAATATTTGTCCCTGACGGAGTCAATAATTAAAATACCTTAATTACTGAGCGATAGCGAAGGTATTTTTATCTTTCTGAAAATAATAATATTCCCTTATCTGCTTAGCCGTCAAATAATATTTAGAATATTCCCTAGCATCCTCAATTTTTTGAGTAACGGAATAAATACCCTTAAAGTATCCTCTGTCAACAGCCATATTATCAGCTTCATTCTCAATCTCAGCTCTAAGCCTCTTCCCAAAAGTTAAATATGAAATCAACTTAATCCAAAATAAGAAATAACCAATCCTTTTTCCTTGAATAGCATGGCATAACTCATGAACAAATAAAGCCTTTAACTCAAATTTAGAAAGTCCCTTAGTCTTTTCGTAATTTATAAAAATGATTCTAATCCCAGGAACAAACCAAATAAAAAAGGCCCAAAAAGGTAATCTCTTAGTTTCAATAATCAAAATCTTACCCTTAATTTCAGGAAAAGACTTCTTCCTAATCTCCCAAACTATTTTTTTATAATCATGTATAACACAATTAGTCATCAAACCCATTTAAACACAATTGTTCTGTTCTTCTCCCATATCTTTAACATGTTGATTCTACCTTCACTCTGTTCAGTTATTCCCTCCCCTGTAATTCCTCTCAGCTTTTTCTTTGATTTAGCGCTTATAGAAAAGCCCACCCAGGGTATAATAATATCCGCTGCGCTGTGGGCATAACCGGCTCTGTTAAATTTTTCAAATGATGATAAATTTTGCCAAAAAACATGAACAATTCCCTCTGTCTTAATGCCCCAAAACTCTGTTGACCTTCAACAATCCCCTCTGCCCTTTTGGTACTAACTCAATTATTTTAGCAGAGCAAGTTTGGAATGCGCTAGCGCGTCCAAAACGCCGCGGGTGCGTAATACCAATCAACCAACCACCCAATTGACCACAGCACCATTCGGCTAAAATTAATAAACTCTAACCCCCAATTAAATAAATGGAAGAGGTAACCTATTACAACAAATCTATTGAAGATTCCCTTAAAGTACAAAAGTCTTCTCTCAATGGCCTTTCCCAAGAAGAAGCTCAATCCCGTCTCCAACAATATGGAAAAAATGAAATAACTAAAAAAAGAAAATTTCATCTACTAAAAGTTGCACTTTCACAATTCAAATCATTCTTTATTTACATCCTAATTATTGCAACTGTAATTTCCTTTTCGATAGGTCACTCAATTGATGGTTTTGTTATTGGGTCAATAGTAATTCTAAATGCAGTTATAGGTTTCATTCAACAATTCAAAGCAGAGAAGGCAATCCAGGATTTAAAAAAAATGATTATTCCAGTTGCAACTGTTCTAAGAAATAATGTTCGAATGGAAATACCTTCCTCAGATTTAGTGCCTGGCGATATAATAATTTTAGAGGCAGGTGACAAGGTTTCCGCAGACTGCAGAATAATTGAAGAAGAAAATCTAGGAGTAAATGAATCTTCGCTAACAGGTGAAAGTCTGCCAGTCTCAAAAACAATAGATGTTATTAGTAATAGGGTTTCATTAGCAGAAGAGAAAAATATGCTTTTTACAGGGACTCAGATAACAAGAGGAACAGTTAAAGCACTTGTAATAAATACAGGAATAAAGACGGTTTTTGGAACTATTGCAGAAGATTTACAAGATATAGAAACCGTAAAAACTCCGATTGAAAAAAGATTAGACAAATTCTCAAAACAAATTGGTTTAATTGTTTTAGGAATGGTTGTAATTATTATGCTCCTTGGAATATCCAACAAATTTGATTTAGTAGAAATGTTTCTAATATCAGTTGCCTTAGCAGTTTCCGCAATCCCAGAAGGCCTGCCAGCCGTTCTAACATTAGGTTTCGCAATTTCTTCAATGATTATGTCTAAGAAAAATGTAGTAATAAGAAAGTTGCCAGCCGTAGAAGCCCTAGGAAGTGTGACAGTAATCTGTACTGACAAGACCGGAACACTAACAGAAGAAAAAATGACAATTCAAGAAATCTTTGCGAACAATCAATTCTATGAAAAAACAGAAAACAAATTATTATTAGATAACCAAGAAATCAGTTTAGATGTACACAAGTCAGCAAAGCACTTGCTAGAAACAAGTTGTCTTTGTAATAATGCAAGATTCGAAAAATCAGATAATGGTTATACTTATTTTGGAGACCCAACCGAAACAGCCCTAGTAGAAGCAGCCATGAACTTAGGCATAAACAAAAAAGAATTAATCGAACAAATGCCAAGTCTGGAAAAACTAGAATTTGATTCAGAAAGAAAAATGATGTCCGTATTAAGGAAAGTAGAAAACAAAAGAATACTATATGTTAAAGGAGCTCCAAATAAAATACTAGAAAGTTCTACTTACGAAATTATTAATGGAAATCTTAAAAAATTAACAAATAAAAGAAAAATAGAATTATTAGAACAATCAAGATTAATGGAAAAAAAGGCCTTAAGAGTTTTAGGTTTTGCTATAAAAGAATTATCTCTAAAAGAAACTATTTCAGAAGAAGGCCTTATCTTCCAAGGCTTTGCAGGAATGATTGACCCTCCCAGAAAAGAAGTAGCTGCCGCAATACAAGAGTGTAAAGCTGCAGGAATAAATGTAAAAATAATAACAGGTGATTCTCCAGTCACAGCAAAAGCAATTGGGGAACAAATAGGCATAACAGGACGTGTCATAACAGAATTAGAACTAAGTTCGATGTCAAATCTAGAATTGATAAGACAAATAGATGAAATTGCAATATTCGCAAGAATGACACCAGAACAAAAATTAAGAATAACAAAAATCCTACAAACAAAAGGGGAAACCGTTGCGATTACAGGTGATGGAGTAAACGATGCTCTAGCATTAAAGTCAGCAGACGTAGGCATCGCAATGGGTAAAAGAGGTACAGACGTTTCAAGAGATGTTGCTGATATAGTTTTAGTAGATGATAATTTTGCATCAATTGTCGAGGGAGTCAGAGAAGGAAGAAGGACATATGACAATATTAAGAAATTTACAAAATATCTTTTAGCTGTTAATTTTTCAGAAGTAGGTTTGGTTCTGTTTGCTCTTTTAGCAAATTTACCATTACCAATACTACCATTACAAATTCTCTGGATGAATATTGCAAGTAATTCATTTCCCTCTCTTGCTTTAGTTTTTGAAAAAGGTGAAGATGTAATGATAACAAAACCAAGAAGAGAAACTTCCATTCTTTCTGGTACAATGAAATATATCGTTCTCTCAGGGGTCTTAGCATTCCTTGTGGAATTAGTAATATTCAAGATTCTACTAAAAGACAATCCAATTGAATTAACAAGAACTATGGTTCTGACATTAGGAATCCTATATGAATTACTATTCATTTATACAGTTCGATCAGAAAAGTCTTTGTTTAAAGCTGGAGCTTTTTCAAACAGGTGGCTTAATTATACAATATTATTTTCATTAGCACTCCACATAGGACTTCTATACAGTCCACTTGGAAATTTATTCAGCTTAGTTCCATTGTCGTTAAACAACTGGTTATTCATTTTGCCATTTGCATTCTCAGGTCTAATCATCTTCGAAGTTGCAAAATTCTTTAAGAAAAAATAATAAGTAACAAGAGAAGCAATCCACCCCTATTCTAATTTTATCAGAGTGAAAACAAAATGGTGAAACCCTAATTTCCAACACAAGTGAGTTAACTCATCAGGGGAACGGGCTATGTATCAAGTCACCTACTTCTCTTGCATTAAAAGAATGTATCAGGAGAATATAATTTTAATCAAATGATTTTATCCTTTTTGTCCGTCTCTTATCCACTCAGAACTAATTACTAAAAAGAGGGTGTAGGAGGAAATGAATCCTAAAATTCATTTCTCGAAGAAGCTAATTATGCTATCCGAAGATAACAAATCCTCAAACCGAAGTCCAAGGAAACAACTTCAATTAACAAGACAAGCTTGCCAATCCCTACAATTAATTCAATGAGTATAATATTATAGTTTTAACGACGAATAAGTTCGCATACCTATTAATCAGTTTACTGGAAGACAAAGTTCTTCCAAAAAGCACTAATAAACCACACAAGTATAAGTCCAATTCCCGCACCAAGTAAACATCCAATAACTTTGCCCATCATTGTAGTGAAAGAATTCCTATTAGCTTCATAGCTATCATGCTTTAGCTTTTCAGCCATTTTCCCTTCAATAATACCACCAAACCCATCAGTTAATGTATTCCCAGCAGCACCTCCTAAAACAGCCCCACCGACCCCTGCCACTTGTCCCCCAAAGGCAGCAGCAAAAACAAGAAAACCATTATCAATAAGTCCAAACATGATATCAGGGAATACAGATTTAATTTTAATCTTAAATACAGTTAGTGTACCCATACCGAAAAAGGCAATAGCAATATAAGCCGGCCCAATTAACGCTTTATCATAAATTAAAAATATACTAATACCAACAACCAAAATAGAAAAAACACAGAACATAGTCACTGCCTTCCAGAAAGTATTATTTGTCAACCACCTAATCATATTAATTAATAATATACCCAAATTAAAAACATATCTACGAAAAGAGATTTTCAACTTTTTTAATAGAGTATTTCTCCAAGTCATCTTTACTATTAAGTCCTATGCCAAAATTTTCTAATTGCTTATATATTGTTACATGCGGCTCAGGAAAGTTTCCATTAAAGTCAATTCCATATTTATCCAAAAGCAACGAGTAAACCTTCTCAATTAATTTAGTCTCAATGATTTGGAGAGTAGAGTATCTAATTTCACGGGAAATATCTCTACTATATTCCTTCTTTAAAACATGAAATTCATCTTTCAGACTAAACGAAGAATCTTTCAATAAGTTAATAATATCTTTTTTCAAAGATAAATAAAACTCATTTTTATCTAATCCTTTTTCTTCTAAATATTCAGAAATAATCTTTCCATTCTCATTGCCGATAATAGTTAAATGAAATTCATTCTTTGGAAACATTTTTATCCCCTCAAAAATAAACAGTTCTTTTAAATTAATATCTAAATCTAGATCAATAAAGTCTAATAAAAATGTTTTAACTCCTTTGTAAACAAAAGAATTTGCAGTTTCTAATTTTACTTTTGAATTATTAATATTCATATATATATGATTAGAAAATCTATTATTAAATGTAGTGAAAGACTTGAGATAATCAATCCTAAATATATTTATCTCGACTACTCGATACCCGCCAGTGCAGCGGATAATTTAAGGTCCTTAATAACTAAACATAGTGAAGTAATCCCAGAGACTCTCGTCAAGTCTACTATAATCTAAAAAAAGTCTTTTTTTGCCCTAGATTTTAGGCTTAGTCTAGGCATGGAATTCCGACGCAATCTCATGATTGCGAGAAATTTCATAACGACGAATAAGTCAAAAGATGGGGGCAAAAAAATAAAACAAAAAGATAAGTAGTGAAAGCAGTTGATTTTTTTTCGAATGAAAAACAATACAATTGAGGCTATTAGTAACTATATGCTGAAATTCTCGGCGAACCTTGAATCTTACGCAATAGTTCTATCAACGTCATCTTTTATGACGGCCTTAGTTGCTTCGTTTTGCGGATGGCTTCGAGCTTAGATGCATTCAGCTCTTATCCAAACAATGCGTAGCTATGCAGCCTGCCTAATGACAACTGCTCACCAGAGGCATCCGAACACCGTTCCTCTCGTACTAGATGATCGTTCCACTCAAGCAACAACACGCCTAGTAGATATCATACAAACTGTCTCGCGACGTTCTTAACCCAGCTAACGATCCCTTTTAATGCGTGAACTCCGACACCCTTGCACGCTTCTGCACGCGCAGGATAGGGAGAGCCGACAGCGAAATACCAAACCGCTCCGTCAATACGGACTATCGGGAGCGACCAGCTTATTATCCTTGGGGTAACTTTTCTATCAGACACGGCATCTATTAAAAATGCTCGTGGGTTCACTAGGCCCGACTTTCGTCTCTGCATTTCTTACTGTTCAAAATACAGTTAGATAGACTTTTGCCCTCGCACTCATCACTAGATTTCCAAGCTAGTTGAGTCTATCTTTGGGTCCAACCGATATGTTTTCGGCTGGGCACCGCCCCAGTCAAACTACCCGCCTGCTGCTGTCCCCATAAAGAGTAGAGCAATTTTGAGAAAAATGAGTAGTATTACAACTTTGCTCCACGTAGACCAAAATCTACGCTTCGACGCTCCTACTTATTCTATGCATTCTTGACAAAATTACAACAACAAGTTGTAGTAAAGTTCCACAAGGTCTTAGCTTCCCACTAGGCGTCTCCGGTCTTTGCACCGGAAATATATTTTCAGAAGGCTCCAACCAGGGACAGTGACAACCTCGTTAAACCATTCATGCAAGTCGCAATTCATACGACAAGGTATTACGCTACCTTAAGAGGGTCATAGTTACCCCCGCCGTTTGATGGACCTTAGCTCCCTTGAAAAAGAGTTTCAGACACCACCACTGGGCAGGTCTCACCAAGTATACACGTCCTTTCGGATTAGCACTTAGCTACGTTTTTGGTAAACAGTCGGGCCGTCCTTGTTACTGAGATCTATCAATGCCTCCACATTTCTGGAAGAAACAAAGATAGACATCCCTTCAGCCGAAGCTACAGGACTAACTTGCCGAATTCCCTTGATTGGTTTTGCCTTACACGTCTTGGCCTATTAAGCCTGGGCACCAGTGTCGGTTGTGGGTACAGTTAATTTCTTCAAGAATACGGTCTTTTCACTGGCTCCTGGAGTCGGCGACGAGCTGGAACATTCGTTACTGTCTATGGATTACCCTCGAGTAACTTCTATTCTCAGACACCCTCTCGGGTGCCCGCCTATCCGGAAGCGAACCGCATTATATAAGAAAAAATTAGTGCAGGAATATTAACCTGCTCTCCATCGTTGTATTCAGTTAAGGTACAACTTAGGTACTGACTAACCCTTGGATGAAGTACATTGCCAAGGAAACCTTACCCTTTCGACGCATTCTGTTCTCAAGAATGTCACATCCTACTATTACTAGAATTCTCGTTACTTCCCGCTCCAGTCTTTCTCTCAAAAAACCTTCTGCGCAGAAAGCACGCCTACCTACCAGAACACTCTCTCTAGAGTGCCTCCAAAGTATCGGTATTATGCTTAGCCCCGTCCATTTTCCGGGCTCTGAACCTCAATAGGTGAGCTGTTACGCTTTCTTTAAATGGTAGCTGCTTCTGGGCTTACATCCCTAGTGTCTCAGGTTCAAAACACCGTTTGTTACACTTAGCATAAATTTTGGGACCTTAACTTTGGTCTCCCTTGTTCGGGTCTCGGAAAAGTATCTTACATACCCTCCCTGTTTCTCACTATAAGCAATTAGCAGCTTCTGAGTTGAAAAAAATTCCGTAAGCATTAGCCCCTGCAAATTTAATCCGTCCTTTACACCGCTAATAAACATAGTGAGACTATACGAAGGCATATTTCGGTAGGAACCAGCCATTGCCAGATTAGATAGGCTTTTCACCCCTATACACAAGTCATCCGAGCACATGTCCATAGCACCGGTTCGGTCCTCCATCCTCCTTTCGGAAGACTTCAACCTGCTCATATATAGATCATCTGGCTTCAGGTCTTATCCCAACGACTATCGCATTTTCATACTTGCTCTCGCTTCGGTTACGCAACATAGTTGCTTAGTCTCGCCGTAAGAACAAACTCTCTAGCCCGTTTTTCGAAACGTACGCTACAACCCTTTCTGATAAATCAGGTAAGAGCAGTAGCTAACTGTAACTGTTAGATTTCAAGTCTTTTAACTCCCTGTTAAAGGTACTTTTCAGCTTTCCCTCGCGGTACTAGTGCACTATCGGACTTTGGTTTTATTTAGGGTTAGCAGTTAATCCTGCTATATTCAGACCTCTAATTCAAGAGGCCCTACTCTTTTAGAGAACAACATATTGCCTTAATATACGGGACTATCACCCTCTATGGTGCACCTTTCCAGGCGACTTTTACTCAGCAACTTAGTCATTTATCTCCACCACATCTCTACCTTCCTTTCAGAAGGAGATTCAGCTTGCCCTATGCCCTTTTCGCTCTCTGCTAATAAGGGTATCACATATTGTTTTCTTTTCCTGCGGGTACTAAGATGTTTCAATTCCCCGCGTTCTCGCCCATCTCTGGGTAATTCGGGAACCCCTGGATCAAAGTTTGCATGCAACTCCCCAGGGCTTTTCGCAGCTTGCCACGCCCTTCTTCGAAACCAAAACCAAGCTATCCGTCTAACAGTATAATTTAGTAGATGTTTTCATTCGTGTTAAATCAATCATTATTTTTTATTGGTAATTTTCTGAAAATTACGCCTAATGTGTTTTGCTTTCACTACTTATCTCATTGAGTATGAAACGAAGTTTTATGTGATACAAATGCGTAACATTTGTAAATATAAACTTTCGCCTGTATGTGAATACACACATACTCTCGAACCGATCCAAAAATTTTGCATCTTGAACCATAGTTTTCTTCCCAATTAAGGGTTGAATGTAATTTGTGATTGGTGATATTAACTAGTTCATCTTTTTAAGATTATGGACCCGCCGTGAATTGAACACGGGCCTCCTCGGTGCAAGCGAGGTATCTTAGCCACTGGACTACGGGCCCATAAATATTTCGCTCCGCGAAATATTTATCCACAGGAATTTTACATAAATTCCGAGGACAGGAGGGAGTCCCGAATATTCACGGAGTTTCATTCAAAGATGGTATATAGAAGCAGCCAAAGTTATTATGACATTATTAAAGTAAAATAAGGAGGTGATCCATCTGCAGGTTCCCCTACAGATACCTTGTGACGACTTAACCTACCTCATCTGATCAAGGTTCTCCCCCGAAGGGTTTCACCATAACCAAACTCGGTTGATTTGACGGGCAGTGTGTGCAAGAGACCGTGACATATTCACCGGACGCTGTTGACATCCGATTACTACGAATTCCAGTGTCACGAGGCTGAGTTACAAACCTCGATCTAAACTAAGATGGACTTTAAGAGATTAGCTTCACCTTTCGGTGTCGCATCCCATTGTATCCACCATTGACGCGCGCGTGTTGCCCAGGGGATTCGGGCTGTACTCACCTAACATAGCCCCAACTTTCATCCTCGTTTCCAAGGCAATCTCCATATTGTACACGTAGTAAATATGGATGGGGGTCTTGCCTGTTACCTGATTTAACAGGTCACCTCACGGCACAGGCTTATGTTGGCCATGCAGCTCCTCTCAGCGTGTCAGGTAAGCCCTTTAGGCTGACCTTCATTCTGCTGTCGCTCCTGGTGAGGTTCACGGTGTAGAATCTAATTGAACCGCACGCGTCACTCGTTGTAGTGTCTCCCCGCCAATTCCTTTAAGTTTCAGCCTTGCGACTATACTTCCCAGGTAGCACACTCTTCGGCTTCCCTTCAGCACCAATACCTCTCGAAGAGATACTGATGTTTAGTGTGCAGTGTTTACTGCTAGGACTACACGGGTATCTAATCCGTTTTGCGCCCCTAGCCTTCATCCCTTACTGTCAGAACTGTCCTCGGAACGTGCTTTCGCTATTGTTAGTCCGTCTAAGATTAACACATTTTACCGCTACTTTAAACGTACTCGTTCCGTCTTCCAATCTCTAGCTTCCCAGTACTCCCTGCCCGCTCTATATTTGAGATATAAAATTTCACAAGGAACTTAAGAAGCAAGCTACGGATGTTTTAGACCCAATAAAAATGGCTGCGACTTGGACCGCTAGTATTACCGCGGCGGCTGGCACTAGTCTTACCCAGTCCTTATTCGTGTACCTTTTTAGAGTACACAAAAGCATTCCAAATTGGAACGCACTCTGACTCAAACTATCACGCTTTCGCGCATTGTAGATTATTCCTAACTGCTGCACCCCGTGGGGCTGGGAATGGTGTCTCAGATTCCCTCTCAGGGCCTCTCCGCTAAGAGCCCTTACGGATATTTGGCTTGGTGGGCCATTACCCCGCCAACAACCTAATCCGCCGCAGCCTCATCCTTAGGCTCGAATTTCAGAGATAAAACATTCCAGTGAATATCTCCTATCGAGTATTAACCTCAGTTTCCCGAGGGTATCCTCGACCTAAGGGTAGATTAGCTACGTGTTACTGAGCAGTTCGCCTTCAACTTCCGAAGAAACTAAATAACTTGCATGTCTTAGTGCAAATCAGAGAGCCGCAGCCGCCAGCAGGATCAACTGGAATTAACAATTTCATCAATTCATTCATATGGATTAAATCCGAATAAATCTCCTATTGCGCAATTTATTATATAAGATAGATAAATTACTTCACACATACTCCTACTGTTGGCTTTGCCAAGGTCAAAACAACTTATGACTAGAAATTAATAAATTAATTTCTAATTATTAAACTAATTATTATAAATATAAATCATCTTAAGAAAACTTAATCAAGATACTCAAAAATTAGTATGACTGCTTCTATATACATCATACCTTAGTTTTTTGAGTTAGTTAAGGTACTCATCTTAGTTAATATTTATTTCACAAAAAATCAGTTTATAAATGTTTCCTTGGTATAAAAATGTCCAGGAATATTCATAGAATTAATATACAATCACCTAGTATAAATCATATGAATGAAAAAGAAAATAAAGACCAATTGCCGACGGGTCTACGTCGACAAAAAAAAGAATTAAAGGAATATATAGAAAAAAGAGACTTCTCAAAAACAAAGGAGCCAAAAAGTGGTAAGCAGTCTACTATTGACGGTAAACAAATTTACTGTATCCAAAAGCATAATGCCTCCCATCTTCATTGGGATTTAAGACTAGAATTTGATGGAGTTCTAAAATCCTGGGCCATCCCAAAAGAACCACCAAGAATAAAAGGAATTAAGAGATTAGCAATTCAAACAGAAGATCATCCATTAAATTATGCAAACTTTGAAGGAGAAATCCCTGAAGGACAGTATGGTGGAGGAAAAGTTGAAATTTGGGATAAAGGAATCTTTACCCTTGTTGAAAGAAAGAAAGATATAATTGTCATCGACATAAAAGCAAAAAAACTTAATGGCGAATATTGTTTAATAAAAACAAACTATGGTTCCAAGCCAGAAAAAAAGTTGGTTATTCTTCAAAAGATAAGGTTAATCTCCAATATTTCTTTGATTTCTAACAGACCTTTCAATTTCACCAAACCAATTTGAATTAAGTTATTCTTCTATTTCTTTTGGGAATTTTTGGTAATAAGTATTTATAAGTTTTCGATATTCAACAGCACCTTCATGAATGCTTGGGAATTTGTTATTTAATTTTTTAACGTCCTCTCTTGCTTTCATATAAACATTGATTAGCTCCGCAACTTGTCTTGGAGTTTATATTTTTCATCCATAATTTGATTTGTATATCAATTTTTATATGTATTATTGTAATTGACAATGCAGTATTGCATATTAATTTTGAGTTATTTTTTATTAAGATGCTGTTAAATGAATTTTAGTAAATCGTCTGATTACTAAAATTCATTTGATAGTATATTGATAGAAAAGAAACAAAATTATTTACTGGTCGTCTTCGCCTGTCCATAAGTCCATATCAGGTAATTCGGAAGTATCTTTGCCTTGAGCCTTCAAATATCCTCTAGCTAATAAATAGAAAATTAAACCAATTGATTTGCCAGATTTATTATTTCCAATAATAACTTGGTTAGCACCTTTTGAAAAGTTGTTAGTTCCACAAATCATTAGAACATTCTTCTTTACATCAAGAGTATCTTTTAAGGCATTTTTGTCTAACCAATGATCAGTAATAATAGTTAATTCAGCTTCAAAGAAATTACTTAATTCAGTATTAGTCATAATTCCTGCTGGATACTTCTTTCTAAAGATTCTAATTCCAGTAGCTTGTTCAAATAACTTAGCAGGCTTCCATCCTGATTGCCTCTTACAAACCAAAATAACATCTTCTGGTTTAAATGTTGATAAATATTTGATACCTTCTTTTAATTTTTCATCAATTAAATCTGTATTAAAAATAGCTAATCCATCTGCTCTTCTTCTATAAACAAACTTTTTCATATCTGGAGTAACAACTCTTGTTCCTAAATAAATACCGGTCTTTACGTATTCTTCTAAGTCAACAAGCATTTCACTTTTCTTTTTTGATGCTTTAACTTCTTCTTTTAGGGCTTCAGTATCTAAACTTTCAGTCTTTTCTGCCTTTAATGCAGCAGCTCTTTCAAGTAATGCTTTTTTCTTTTCTTCTAATGTAAGTGTTTTTTTCTCTTTAACTGGAGTAACTTCAGCAGATTCAGCTTCTGCAGCTTGCTCTAATGCTTTACCTTCTAGCTTTTCTTCTGGAACTTCGATAATTTCTTCATTCTTCTTTGCCATAAGAGATTACAATAAATTTAGTTTATAAAGATTGCGATAAGTCATGAATATTTGTCCCACATAACTTTTTATATTTCTCTTCGTTGTGCTATTATGAAAGAGTTCAAAACAAATATTAGAAAAAGATTGGCAGAACCAAGAAATCCAAATTCAATAAAAGCAAAATATGGTCTTTTAGCAATGAACATAATAAGTGATGGTTATACTCCAGTCGCAATTAAAATAACTAAGCCTTTTTCAGGCTTTAAAGATTATTTTGAAAATTTAAGAAATAAATATTTTCATAAGAAAGAAATGACACAAGATGATTATCTTGAAGAGATGTTTTCAGATAAGAGCATGACAGCAAGAACTGTCGATCCTCGGGTCTACCAAGAGATGGAAGATTTCGATAAAAGAGTTAAGTGGGCAGGTCTGCTAGAAAAAGAATTAGCAATAAAAAACTTCTTTATTTTTGATGTATAAATTGTCTAATCTAGGATCATATTTTTTCCTATTTTTTGCAATAATTGCATATTCTTCACAAATTTTCATCCTTGAATAAAATTTTTCTGAATTAATTTTATTTAACTCAAATTTTTCTCCATTAATTAATATGTCTGATAAATTTCTCTTTGGCATGATTCTCAAAGAATAATTCGGTTTAAATAATTTTGACTTAAAACTTTTCTTAAACCTAAATTACTCTAGAAATATTTAATTATTCAGATTGTCAGACACCTTTACCAATATCTAGTCCAGCAAATGGGGTTTTATAATCGTGTTTTTTTTCAAAAACAAGTTCTCCATTAGATTCTTTTGTCATATATGCCTGAATCCCAGTAATTGCTAGTAAGCTATTATTTGCCGTCCCCATGTCTGCTACGGCATATTCTATTCTGAATCCATCATACTTTACAGATATATCTCTATGTGTTGCTTTCATTTTCCCATATTCTTGCACACTGAAATTTGTTTGTTTAATTGGTTCAAGCTTTAGAAGTTTTTCTAGCTGATTACTAATTAGTTTGTCAATTTTTAATGGAACTTGATTTCCTTCTCTAGAAATTGTGATGTTCTTTTCTTCCATATGCCTTCATGTGAAAAAGTCTTTTTAATAATTTATGTGTTCTCAATATTAAGGATACAGGTTAATCAAATCTGCCTTAGCAGAGCAAGCTCGCCCTGCCGTGTGCGGGCGAAGCGCAGCGGGTGCGTAAATTTTATTACCCGAAGGGCAAGGTCTAGAAGTTTAAATTTTAATAACCCGAGTGTATAAAGTAAAATTATTTAGAAAGTGATTTTTCAATCTCGATAAGTCTTTTTATTTTCGTCTCCCGAACATCTCCAGTAATTCCACATTTCAAAAAATCAGCACCAAACCCAAAAGCCAGGTCAGATAAAATATTTTCCATAGTCTCTCCACTTCTGTGTGAAAATATAACTTTGATGTTATTTTCTTTAGCAAGCTTTACAATCTCAGCAACTTCAATAAGCGACCCATTTTGATTCGGCTTTATGACAATTGCATTAATAGCCTTCTTCTCAATCGCCTTCTGAAGTCTTTTATAATTCGTTAAAATCAATGAGTCACCGACGATTAAACAATCATCATTAACAAGTTTTAACAGCTTTGAAAATATTTCAAAATCATCTTCATAAAAGGGATCTTCACAATAAAAAATTCCTAGTTTTTTTATAATATTAGCAATGTAAATAAATTGTTCTTCAGTAGTCCTGTCAAGTTTTGGATTTCCATATCTGTATTTTTTCCTTTTATAAAAATGTGCTGCAGCGACGTCAATACCAATAGGAACATTCATTTTATTAAGCTCTTTTAATATCTCCCTCTCATTCAAAGAAGTGGTCCAAGCATTCTCTTCATTAAGCCCTCCCCTAAAATATGAATCTTTTTGTCTCAATAAATGGCCAGCTAATTTTTTAGATTCAAGACTTATTTTCCAGCTCTCTATGCCTGAATTATTATCAGGACTGATTAAAAATTCTTGAAAGTCTGGTTTCTTATCATTAACATTTTCAGAATGAGCACCTCCTCCAATACAATTTCCTAGGAGCCTTGGAATCTTCTTAGATTCTGGATTGATTACTTCCCAAGCTTCAATATTATTTTCTTTTGCAATTGCTTTTAATGCTGCAGATTCCAAAGCGAAGAGAGCATTAGCACCAATATGGCCTTTTGTAATATCTTCTATTCGTCTCAAATCTTCAAACTTGTCAATATGTTCAGAAGAAAAATAATCAGACAACTCTTCCAAAGCCCCGATGTCTCCTTCAAGAGATTTCTTATATGGTTTAGTTTCTTTCTTGCTTTTTAACTTGCCATTTGGAGCCGAGGACACGAACTTTCCAATATTGGTATCAATTGTAACCTCTATAGTAAAATTATCACGAGAATCCTTTATAGTAGCACCCTTGATAGCTTGAATAATCATATAATGCAAAAAATAAATTAATTAATAAAACTTATGAAAAATACAAAGTAAAAATATTGATAAAAAACTATTCGCTAGAAGTTTCTTCTTCTCTTTCGTCTTCAGGGTTAGCAAGTTCCATAATCTCGCCTTCCTCAGCGATTTCTTTTTCTAATTCTTCTTCAGACAATTCCTTAGAAGTATCAGTAATTTTTGGAGCTTTTACTCTCTTTAACATGGATTCTTTTTTCTTAGGCATTGGCTTCTTAATTGAAATAGGTAATACATCAGAATTCAATTCAATCTCAGCAATCTTCAACGCATCAAAATTAATTTCTTCCAGATCATTTTCTTCAATTTGAATAAGAAGTGGGGCGTTCATCGCAATTTGAAGTGCTCTGGCACCTAAAATTCTTGCTCTTTCATACTTTGTAAATTTTTCTGCGTTCATTTTCAATAATAATTAACCAATTTGACTTTTAAAGCTTTCCTTTTGGAATATTACTTTAAAGCTTTTTCTATCATTTTGTCAACCACTTCAGAAGCCTTAGCTGCTATTTCAAAAGCATTTTTGATTTCGTCAATTTCAAAAGCTCTACTATTACTCTTTTGTAAAGAGGATATAGTGCCTTTTGATGATCCGATTGTAAGCCTTGTTTCACTAACATCTTCTTCTTCTCTTGTTGGATCAACAATTAAAGATTTTCCAATCTTGTGAACACTAATAGCTACTGGGACATGACTTGTCAGAGGTAATCCATTTTTAGTTGGTTGATCATATAATACTTTATCATTCTCTTCATCATACTTCGGAATTTTTGCAATCTTCATAGCTGCAATAGCACCAATAGTTGCTGCATCCATTAAATTACCATCGTCGTTAATTGAGTAAATATCTACAAATACAGTCCAGACCTTTTTTCCAGGGACTACACATAATTTATCAAAATCAACAAATCCAGATTCTCTAATTCCTCTGTCAGTTACTCTTGCCCATTCAATTGCATCAATTCTTGGTGGTCCTGATTCATATCTTGGAGAACTTAACGGTAATAATTCTGCTGTTACCATAAGATTTCCTTTATTTGGTGAATCTGCATATGGTTCTGAAAGTGCCATTTTAACACCAACAATAACTTCAGTTTTCCCAAGGTTAACTCTAACCGATCCTTCAGCTTTAATAGAAACATCTTTTTCAATAGTTAATTCTCTAAATTCTTCAAGTCCTCTACCATCGAATCTCTTTCCTTCTTTCTTCATATATTGTTTAATTCTATCAGCAGTTGTTGACGGAGTTGTTCTTATTTTATCCATTTTATTATTTATCCTCTAAATATTTTCTGGGCCAAAAATGTTTTCCAATCATTTTTTGGTTGTTTGAAAATGTTTTAGTTTAATCCCTCACTTTTATCTTCTATGAATTTTTTTAATGCATCTTTTTGAATTTTATAAACTTCTTTACAAGCTTCTTTAGCCATATCAATAGATTCTTGAAGTTGTTTAACTTCAATCATACCATCTAATTGCATATGTGTAATTTTACCATCAGAAGTTATAGATACAGGAATATCAGTTGGCCCTTCTCCTTCTTCAAAATCTTCTTCTTCTTTAGTTAGATCTACAACTAGAGTTTTGTCTAGTTTTCCGATTGAAATACTTGAAACCATATTTTTCATTGGGATTCCTGCATGAGCTAAAGCCATTGCAGCAGCGTTAATACCAGCACATCTAGTACCAGCATCAGCTTGAATAATATTAATATGAACATCAACTACTTGGTTTGGGTAGTCCTTTAAGTCAACTACTGGTTCAAGAGCCCATTTAGTAACTTCTGAGATTTCCATAGCCCTTCTATTTCTACCAGGTCTAATTCTATCATCAACAGAAAAACTAATCATATTATACTCACATCTTAATTGTCCAGTTCTTGGATTTTGTTGATGTTGTGGATGCATCTTCTTTGGTCCGTAAACCGCAGCAATTGCAATAGTTTTACCTGATTTAAACATAGCGCTACCATCAGCGTTTGGAACAACTCCAACCTTTGCTTCAGCGGGTCTCATTTCTGTAATTTTTCTTCCGTCGGGTCTTTTGAATGCCATTTTATTTTTTATTTCCCTGCTCTGTGAACCATTTAGTTACTAAATCTGTTAATCCTGAGATGAATGATCTTTCAGCGATATACATAATTGCTTTTTTAGCGAATAGCTCATCTTCAATCTTATTACCTTCAACCAAAACAGTTCCGTTTTGACCAACAGTAATATCACAACCAGTATTCTCTTTAATAATCTTTATCATACTTCCTTCTTTCCCAATAATTCTAGGAACTTTATTCGAGTTAACATTGAAAATCAAACCTTCTTCAATCTTTCCAAATCCTCGACCTTTCAGACTCAAATCAATTCCTCTTTTATTAATAGACCAAATTTTTGCAGTAACCATATCATCAATAGTCAAAACTTCTTCCATAGCATCTTTGTTAACATATCTTGGGACTTCCATAAGTGATAAGAAAGCAGAATCTGCAGCACCAATATCGATAATCCAACCATTAGCTAAAACATTTTCAACTTTTCCAATAACAGCATTCCCTCTTCTTGGGTGATATACACCTGATAAAGGAATTACTTTAACTAAATTAGATTGTTCTTCAGCTAGGCCATATCTTGAGGAATAAACTTTTCCATCTCTTTTTTCTGTATTTTCTCCGGGCAGGTAATCTTCACCTTCAATAATCATTTCGCCGGGTATTACTATTTTTCTTTCCATCGTTATTATAATAGTTTAATTGGTTTGTTTAAAAAGTTTTTGTAACTTTTTGACCAATTATTTATTCAGTTCCTTCAACGACCTCTGTAAGAAGTTGTTGTTTGGAGTTAAACTTATTCCTTTAACTCCTCTCAATGACTCTTTAGAGTTGTTGTTTGGAGTTAAACTTATTCCTTTAACTCCTCAGTTGATGCGGACCCATGAGTCACAGAATTAAGTTTATCGTAAAAGTCAATTAATATACCTGCTGGGATGTTAAGAACTGCTTCTAAACTACCATCAGCTAACCAATTTTCTCTCTCTTTATATTGTGAGAGTACTCCATACGCCTTTCCTGTTTGGATTGCCGGAACTGTTACTTTAATTTTTCTAGTTTCAATCTTAATAGGCATAACCGTTGATAATGCTGCCAAGATATCATGCATTTGAGATTCAATAGGAGTATTCTTGATATTTACATGTGCCTCATGTAAACTGGATCTTAATCTTTCAGCAGTAATTGGTCTTCCAGATTGCGGGTCAATTGCATTTGTAGCCAAAAATTCAACAACTTGCTTAACCTTTTGCTCCTGTTCCGCTCCTCTATGTTCTTGATCTGTTTCGATGTCTCCAGTCTTCACAATAATCTTACCAACTTCATCAACATTTGATGTTCCAAACGCAGTCTCAAGTTCAGCATTAGAGGCTCTGTTACCCTTCTTAACTTCTGTAAATATATTATCTCCTTCCACAAGTAAATAATCAGATTCGCCCTTCTTTACTTTTAGCGCATCATCCATATTAACAACAATCTCAAATAAAGTAGCTCCTTTTCTGATTCTAGCGATAGTATTCCCAACCCCTACATCAAATTTTCCGTGTTCTTGATCTGCTGCCATTTTATTTTAATTCCTCTATATCTTTGCCTTCCAGCTTTTTTATTATTTTCTCTTTGTTCCCGATAAAAGCAAGCTCAAATTTATCAATATCAAATTTGTCATCTTGAATTGATTTAAAAATGTCCAAAGCAACCTTAACTCCTTGCTTTATTGTAAATTCTTTTTTATATTTCTCTCTCAAAAATTCTTTAATTTTAGAATCATTTTCACCAATAGCATTAGTATAATATTCAAAATAATTCCCAGTAACATCACTAGTATAAACTTGTGGACCATCCTCTGAAATCCCAACAATCATAATAGAAACACCAAAAGGTCTAGCTCCACCATATTGAGTAAATTGTTGCTTCATTCCAGAAATTTCTTTTGTGATTAATTCTAATTCAATTGGAGAATTATAAGTCATTCTGTGTTGTTGTGCTAAAATCTGGCTCTTGTCAATTAATACTCTAGCATCACTAACAATTCCTGCAACACTTGAAATAATATGTGAATCAATTTCATAAATTTTTGAAGAAGATTCTTTAACAATTAATTTATCATCAATTCTTTTATCAGCTAAAATAAACACACCATCTTTGCATTTCATAGCAATTGAAGCAGAACCTAACCTTACAGTCTTTTCAGCATATTCAACTTGTAATAAGTGACCTTCAGGTGTAAACATAGTGGCTGTCCTATCATAACCCATTTGTTGATGTTGCATATCTATTGGCATGTCCATGTGTCTTTTGTTGGAACCGGCACTTTCGTGTCAGTCGGTTTTAATTAATGGCACCCAAAGGGCGACATTCAATCATTGGAGCGTTAGAATTTTCCTAACATAAATTCTGGCTTTTAGAATTACTCCTATATTAGAATTTAGAGTGTTAGATTTAAAAGGTTTATGGAGTTAGGCTTCTAGTTTCTTCAACGTTCCACTAACTTTCAAAACCTCAATACGACTTTTAGAGATACAAAAAGCTCCCTTTACATTTTCAAGCGATTTTCTATTAATCGAAAGAATACCCTCTTCTTCCGAAACGTCAATCCATCTAGGAGTTGCTTCTGAAACCCCCAATGTTCCAAGATAGTCCTTTATCGCAGCACTAACATTTTTTTTAAGATTATTCCCTCTTAATAGAAGGTATCTTTTATTCTCTTTATGTGAAGGAATTAGCGCTTTCATACTTCTCCAAGCCCTTATTTCTTTATATTTCTGCTGTCTTCTTCTCCTTCATTGTTTTAGGACTTCTGGCCTTTAACTTCTAGCTTATGGCCTCTGGCTTCTAGCTGTAAAATCTGTTTTACAGGTTTTACTAAACCTATATAAATCGATATGTATTACTTCATTTAATAGGATATAAAATGGAAATTTGCTGCGTTGGAGGATTTGAGGAAGTAGGAAAGAATATGACAGCCATAAAGGTTGGTGAAGATGTATTCTTAATTGATTGTGGATTTTATCTCCCAGGAGTGATTGAGCTTCAAGAAAATAATGAAATTGGATATACAACTAGAGGCCTCAGAAGAGTTGGAGGAATACCAGATGATAGAGTTATTGATAAAATAAAGTGGAGAGATAAAGTTAAAGCAATTTTCCTATCTCACGCACATTTGGATCATGTAGCAGGACTTCCCTTCCTAATTGACAGGTATCCAAATGCAACAGTTTTTGGGACACCTTTTACAATGAAAGTATTAGATTCTTTAGTTAAAGATGCTCATGTGAATATAAAAAATCAGATGAAAGTTGTTCAATCAAATTCAACTCATTCAATTCCTGGTGCCTCAAATGATATTAAAGTAGAATTTGTTCACACAACTCATTCAACAATTGATTCAACATTTGTAGTCCTTCATACTCCCGAAGGAAGTTTTTTTTATGCTTTAGATTATAAATTCGATGACACACCTACAATGGGGCCCGGCCCAAATTATACTAGACTAAAAGAGATTGGAGAGAATGGAGTTAAAGCTGCAATTATCAACACTCTTTATTCAGGAAAGCTAGAATCTAATGGTAGTGAAAAAGACGCAGATGATATGTTAGAAAGGGCATTCCACGAAGCAGATAGTAATGATTCTGCTTTATTTGTAACAACTTTCTCTTCTCATATTGAAAGATTAAATAATATTGTAAAGCATGCACAGAAAACTGGGCGAGAAGTTGTCTTCTTAGGAAGAAGTCTGGCTAAATATGTTGAATGTGCTCAATATGTTGGAAAATGTCCATTCAGAAAACAAATAAAGTTAATGCGATATAGGGGTCAAGTAAACTCAATCTTAAAGAGAGTTAATGAAAATCGAGGAAAATATGTTGTTGTTTGTACTGGGCATCAAGGAGAACAAAATTCAATTTTAGATAGAATCTCAAAAGGTCAGACAAATTTCACTTTCAAGCATGGAGATCATTTAATTTATTCTTCAAGCATTATTCCAACAGAAGTGAATATTGAAGCTAGAAGAGTACTAGACGATAAGCTGAAGAAAATTGGAGTGAATTTACAGGTAAATGTTCACGTTCATGGTCATGGAAGCCAAACAAGTAAAAAGAAATTAATAGAATTAGTTAAACCAAAGATTTTAATTCCCGCACATGGAACAAGAGAACAAGAGGAAGACTTAATTTGTGTAGCAAACGAATACGGGTACAAATTAGGCGAAACGTCCTATCTCGTTAATAATGGGCAAGTATTGAAGATTTAATGTTCGGTTCTTAATATTAAAAATCTATAATTAAATTAACAGCATTTTTAAATAATAGTTGTTTATTTCTTATAGAGGTGTGCTATGAAAGAAGGAGATTTTTTATTGTCAAATCAAGAAATACTTGGTGGTTTAAGGGCTGCTGTAGAAAGAGGAGAAACTCTAAAAGATGCCATGATGACTTTTTATCAAGCAGGCTATGAAAAATCAGAGATTGAGTCCGCCGCAAAAGCATTCTTGAATCAAACCTCAGCACCTTCAACAATGAACACTTCTCAAAGGCTGCCAAGTCCAGATACTCCCAAAAAAAAAGAGGAGAAAAAACCTCTAGAGAAATTAAAACCAGCAGCACTAATGCTTAAACCCATTCCTGTACCCCAAACTCCAGCAGCTTCTGCAAATATTCCCGTAAAGGAAAAGACACCTCAAAATGTTTCAGCATATGCTATTCCGAAAAAACCAGCAAATCCAGGAAAGGGAATAACAGTGATTTTGACAGTAGTTCTATTGGCCTTGTTGGGCATCCTTGCAGCCGTATTCTTGTTCCAGGAAGATTTAGTAAATTTCTTTAATGGTTTATTTGGTTAAAATGAGTCTAATTTATGAGCCCGAAGATGATTCTTATTTATTAGAAACAGTCCTAAAAAAAGAATTACCACTTTTGATAATAAATAATAAAAAACTAAAATTTCTAGAAGTAGGGATAGGTTCCGGAATCCAGCTAGTTGCCGCAAAGGAGGCCGGTGTCGACATAAAAAACATTTCTGGAGTAGATGTTAATATAGATGCCATCTCACACTGCCAAAGCTTAGGGTTCAATTGTATGAAATCAAATCTCTTTGATAACGTAACAGAAAAATTCGATGTAATCGCCTTCAACCCACCATACCTTCCCGAAGACGAAAGCCCAGAAGACGAAGAATCAAAACTAATTACAACAGGTGGTAAACTTGGTAGCGAACTCCCAAATGAATTCCTTCGTCAGGCAAAATCCCACTTAAAAGAAAACGGCAGAATCTACCTTCTAGTGTCATCACTCACAGAAAAAATGGATTGGCAAGATTACAAAAAAGAATTAATCGCCGAGAAAAAAATCTTCTTCGAAAAATTAGAAGTTTGGAAGCTAATGCTTTAATTTATTTTTTATTTCTTTGCAATTATGGCCAATTAAGAAACCAAAAATAGGTAATGCAAGATAACCAATGGTTGTAATAATAGAGAAGATTTGTGATTTATCCTCAGATAATTGAAAGAAATAAACACCAACAATAAAACTAGAGAGAATACCAGAGAGAATACCAACAATCCAAGGTGAGATTATATCTTTCAGAACAGCTAAACAAAACCAAATAATATAAACTTAACCATAAAAACTTTAAATAAAATATCTATTCTGGCTAATAATACTCCATGCCTGGCAGCGCAGCGATTAATTCAATGTTTTAATAACGAACTTTAGTGAGTAATTATATTTTAACCTTTTAGTGATTTTATTACACTATCATCTAGCATTTTATAATTATTATTAGTTAATGGAATAACCCCTCTCTCGGCAATCATTGCCATTAAATCTCTATTAAAGGGATTTGCTGTGTCTACTCCCATAAGGCCAAACAATTGATAGTGATCTGAGCTATGGTCATTTACAATAGTTGACTTTTCTCCAAACCTTTGTCCACTAGGCATAAAGCCTCTTGTTATTTGAGGTCTTGATGGAGAATGTCTGTTTTTTTGACTCTCCCTTCCAGCTCTTGAGGTTTCCCAAGGCGCTCCAAGTTTATTGCCAGTCTGAATTACCGAATGTTCTGTGAAAAGTGGTTGTTTGTCTTGAGTATATTGGTGTAGTGTGTTTCCACAAATAAAAGAAAAGTCTTCATTCGCTTTAAAGCTGCCAAGAGGAAATAGTATTTCTAATGCATTTGCTCGCCATACGGGATTATTTGGAACCGTGTGATTATCAAATATTTTTTCATTCGACCCTCTACGAAGAAAACCAGTTTCTTCACCTGGAGCAAGTAAAAACAATTCTAATCCTTTTAGTCTATTTTCAAATAAAGTAATTGATGGAATTTTTGTATATCCCATAACATCTTCTGATCTTCTAGACTTTCTAATTTTATCAGCAGATAAGGGGGAATACATTCGCCCTTTGGCATTCTTTATGCCAAAATTAAATTCAATATCATTCTGGTAGTTTCCATGCCGTGCGCCAGAGTTACAAAGATAATCCTGATATTCTTTTATTCCTTCAAAGGCATAATTAACAATTTTCTGATTGAACCTTTTTTCTATTTCAATATCTTTTATACTGTAGTCTTTTTCCATAAATTTCCAGAGATTTAGTGTTTAAAAAAAGATGTGTGGCCTAAACTATATTTATCTCAAAAATCCTCTAATCAAACTTCTCTGTCAATCAAGAATATCCCATGCCCACCAGCCGGATAATTTAATGCCCTAATAACGAGCTTTAGCGAGCAATTTAAATTATTTATTCAGTTCTTTAATTTTCTTCTTCAAATCTTTCTTCAATTTAGGAGCAATCTTTTTCCATTCAGACTTTAGGAGTCCATAAATATTCATATCAACTAACTTCTTTGAGATAGTCATTTCGTGTGCTTTCCGTTTTGTTCCTTCTAGTTTATAGCCAAAGGCTCTTTGAAAGCTATTCGATGCTTTATTAGGAGCGATAACTTCTGATTCAAGTCTATGTAGATTCATTTTAGTAAATGCAAAATCAAGTAATATAATTTTAGCTTCAGTAGCATAAGAATTATTTCTATGTATAATATCAATTGCAGAATATGTTTTTGCAGTTCCATCAATTTTGCCGGTCCCAAAGACCCCAATTATTCCAATTGGTTTTTTAGTAGATTTTAATTCAACAATAAAGCGATAACTTTCCTTACCCCATTGCTTCAAGCTCATAGTAATCCACTCTTTTGCATATTTTTGTTTGTATGGGAAGGGTGCAACAAAATCTTCAATAGTTTTCTTCTCTGAAAATAATTCAAACATAAATTTCCAATCTCCTTCTCTCGGCTTCCTCAAAATCAACCTCTCAGTTTCCAATTTCATGAAAATTAAACCCAATCAAATAATATAAACCTAACTCTCAAAAATCCTCCAACAATACTACCACGTCATCTCCAACCAACTATGCCCCCATACAAAAGTTCATAAAATCGTTTTCCAATCGATTTTAATTGTCAGAATTTTTGGCACACCATATTCTAAAGTGAATGGCTGTACGGAGTCGATAATGTTATGCCCTAATAACGAGCTTTGGCGAGCAATTTTAGTTATCCCTTTAATTTATCAATCTTTTTCTTCAAATCTTTCTTCAATCCAGGAGCAACCTTTTTCCATTCCGGTTTCAAAATTCCATATAGGTTCATATCAGTATATTTTTTTGTGTAAGGATTTAGATTCTCTTTTCTTTTCATCCCCTCAAAAGTTATTCCAAATTTTGCTTGCATATTTATAGACGGTTTGTTAAATGTGGCAACTTCTGATTTTAATTTTCTTAATCCTAAGTCATTAAAACAAAAATCATGAATCGCAATTTTAGCTTCCGTTAAATAATATTTTCTTCTATATCTTTTAAAAATCCAAGAAGAGAGATATCCTGTTTTATTATAATAATCAATATTTTTCACTCCAGATAATCCAATCACCTTGCCAGTCTTTTTTAGCACTATGATAAACCAATATCGTTTTTTCTTTTCCCATTCCCTGATACATCTATTTGTTAACTTTTCAAAATAGCCTTCTTTTTCTGGGCATGGCATAAAAAAATCTCTTATCGCAATAGTATCATTATTCTTTTTTAATATTTTTGCATCGCTCTTCCTCGGCTTCCTCAAAATCAATCTTTCAGTTTCTAGTCTCATAACCAAATATGCAAAACAAATAATATAAACCTAACTCTCAAAAATCCTCTAATCAAACTTCTCTGTCAATCAAGAATATCCCATGCCCGCCAGCGCAGCGGATAATTCAATGCCCTAATAACGAGCTTTGGCAAGCAAATTTTTTGTCTTAGAATCTTTCAGTAAAGAGTCAACCGTTAACAGTAAACGCTCTTCCCTACTTCCTATCTTTCCACTGCTTCTTGTCCTTAACCAGTCCCTTCAGTTGCCAGTGTTTATCAAGAATAGTTTCTCTCTTTACTTTATAGAATATTCCAGTATTGATTTTGTCGCCCTTCTTAATCCCGTTATAATCCCAGTCATCAATAAGTTTCATGGCTTTATAAAAATCAGTAACGTCGTGACTCTTTGGAATCTCATGAACATAATCTTTATATCCAACATCTGGATGAAAAATAATACATGGTTGAATGATTTCAATAAACTTAAATCCCTTATGTTTCTTAGCTTCATTCAGAACCCATTCAACTTGTTTTACATCAGCAAATACACGAGCAACAAAAGTTGCATTCGCACTTAAAACTAATTTCAAAGGATTAAATGGTTTTACAGTAACTCCTTCAGGTGTCGTCTTGTCAACAAATCCTTGTTCAGTAAGTCCAGTGGGTTGGCCAACAGTTAATGCAAAGACCTGATTGTTATGAACAATACAAGTAATATCAACATTCTCACGAGCAGCATGAACCAAATGACTAACACCTTCATTAAAACAACCACCATCTCCGATAAAAGCATAAACATCTAAGTTCGGATTACCCATTTTTATTCCAAGAGAAGTAGGTAATTCACGACCATGTAAAGTGTTTAAACCATTCAAATTGATATAATCAAAAATCTTTCCTTGGCAGCCAATTCCAGAACAAATCGCAAAGTCTTCTTTCGATTTCCCCTTCTTTAATTCTGAAGAAAAATAGTTTTTAACACCTGCGAGTATCTGAAAATTATAACATCCAGGACACCAAGTCATCGGAGTAGCTGTGTTAATGTTTGCCGTTTGCGGTTTGCTGTCTGCGGTTTGCGTTTTTTTTGCTTTCATTTTTTCTTTCCCCAAGTATTGTATTTAAATTTTGGATTATGTTTTAGGAATCTAAATATTCCAATTCCCATGATTGCAATCCCAGAGATAATAACTTGCCAAGCAGTCATTTCTTTTAATGAAATAAATCCAATTACTATTATCATCATTCCTGCAAATAATAAACTTTCATCAACCATTTCTTTTGAATCCTTTATTGTCATTTGAATATTCTCCCAAATTTTTTAACTAATTCATCACACAAGAAAGGTCTTGCATCATATCTTAATATTTTATCTTTAATTAACATTCCAGTATGCTCACGGATAACATCACAAAGTTGACCAGTTGCATTATTCTCTACTGCAACAATTTTATCCTTTTTCTTTAAAATTGTTCCAACTTTTTTCGGAAAAGGTTCCACATATAAAATCTGAATTGCACAAACATCCATTCCTTTAATCGCGTCTAGAATAGCACCTTTAGGAGATCCCCAGAAGACAATACAATTCTTGGAATTCTTCTTTCCATAAATTTTGTAGCCTTCAAATTTCTCACATTCTGCTCTCAAAGCATCCCATCTCTTCTTTCGTTCATTAACATTTGCGATAATAACATCAGCATCCTCAGTTCCACTTCCAGTTGTCGGGTCTTGTTCATATGAAGTATAACGACCAAACTTAGTTAAGTGTCCAACCTTAGTAATAACCGGCTTATGTTCAGTTGTATAATAACTTTCAGCTAAGTGTTTGTCAGAAATTAAAATTCCAGGAACTCCAAACTTTTGAGTCAAATAAAAAATTTGCGAGGTTATCTCTTGAGCTTCAACAGGATCTCCCGGGGCCAAAACTAAACGAGGGAATTCTCCATGTCCAGCATGACGAGCCATGTGTAAATCAGCTTGAGCATTATAAGTCGCAACACCCGAGGCTGGTCCAGCTCTTTGTGCTAAATAAAAGACCAAAGGAATTTTAGAAATGCCACACATCGAGAGGGCCTCAGTCATTAAACAAAAACCACCACCACTGGTCCCAACCATAGTCTTTGCACCGGTAATTGCGGAGCCCGCACCTGCATTAGCAACAGCAATTTCATTTTCTAATTCTAAAACCAAATGCCCATATTCTTTCTGTCTCTGTGCCAGTTCTCCAAGAACAGCAGTCGCAGGAGTCATTGGGTAAGCAAAATAATTATCAATTCCAGATTTCACAGCACCTTCAGCAACGCCAACACTCCCGGAGGAAAAAGTTCTTTTTGCTTTTTGGACCTTAGGAATATTTAAGACCATAGACTGTTGACTGTTAACTGTTGACTGGTACTCGTATCCTCTTTGAACATCTTTAATGTTCTCCCCGTATCTTTTCATCTTCTTTAATCTTTTATCAAGTAATTTTAGAGGTAATCCTAGCGCCTTAAACATTCTTCCAGCAAAATACATATTAGCATCTTTACCTTCAATTAAAACTCCACCTTTCTTTAAATTTTTCTGGTGTTTATCAACAGTATTTTTATCAAGTGCAACAATAACATCAACTTTCGAATCGTGAGAATGAACTGGCTTATCTGAAAAAGTCAAAACATTAAATCCATGCCCTCCACGAATTAAAGATTGATAATCTCTATAGTAGAATACATAATAACCTTCTTCCACTAAAGATTCCGCTAAAAGATGTGTTAAAATATTTGCACCTTGACCTGCTTTACCACCAAAAAGAATATTATATTTCATTTAATCAACCTCTAAATAAAAAAGAGCATTTCTCATTATAAATGTTGTGGGCTAAAAGGGAGTAGAATCTTCATCAAAATCAAGTTCTAATTGTTGCTGACCATCAATTGTCCTATAAGCTCCTTTTAGTATGCTTAATCTAACTTTCGAAGATCCTGTTTCATCAGTAACCAATGCATTTGTTAATATTTTTTCAATATCTGAAGGCTTAATTCTTCCAATATTTCCTCGTACTCGGTTTTCCCATAATCTTGGAACATCTGTCTCTACACCCTCATATAACATCAAATCATCTATTGTGTTATATGTGTTTTTACAAAACTCTGTTTGAGGATTTAGCTTTTTCAAATTCCCAGAATAGGTCCCAATCATTTTTTGAAAGGGGGATAATTTGTATTTACTCTTTTGCAATAATTCATAAAATTTCAAAGAATAGCAATTATTCGTAGGATGAAATTCCAAATATTTGAAATTCGCATCATCCTTTTTCCCAATAATAATTTTTGTTCTATTTATGTCTATGGGAGAGAGTCCATAGTCGGGGTCATCTTCCACAAAGCCATAAAAATATTTATTATCTAGAAATTTTATATTTCCCTTAAATGCTTCTTCCTGATAATTTTTCCTATTTCCAGTGATTCTTAATTCTCCACTCATAGTTAGAAATAGGATATTTAATTTAAAAGAAAACAACGTCTCCAAAGTAGTGTTCCTAATGTATATGTTAAAATGAATATTGCAATTAAAGCACAGGTCTAATCCAAGTAAGAAAGATTGTTAATTTATAATTATCAAATTGATTGTAATCTAAAACAGAACAAACCCATCAATAGGTTCAAGTCCAGCTTCTTTTAATTGTTTGAGAGATTCCTCCCATGTTTCAATTCCAACTTCTTCAAACAATGAGCCAATCAATCCTTCAGCATTAAATTTATTAGATTGAATTCTTCCAAATAAATCAGGGTCCAATTTATCATAATGCTCTTTGATGTAATTCTCATCTTTTGCCATTTTAGCATATTCCAATACAAAGTTCGTAGGTAAATCTACACAATTAGAAACCCTCTCCTGTATTTGAGCCTTAGCAAGTTCAGGATTTTTATCCTCAATTATTAATATTGGAAATTGTTCAATCTTGCTTTTGTTTACTTTCATCCCTTTTGAGATTTTAGTTTTTCTAATAATATAATCTTCAGGGTTCATTCCTAGATTTGTAAGTGTTTCTTCTGGATTTAACATAATAGAGTTGATAGCTTTTGACTTGAATCTTGTTAGTTTTACATATGCCTCACCGTCATATCTTGATGTTAAATCCGAGTTGGAAGCGTAAGCTTGAAAAACCACACTAAGCGGCAATGATAGTCCGTATATGGTTTTCTTTCCTAAATCTGTAACAAGATTTTCTAACGGCAAATGAGAATAGTTCTTTTCAAGCTTATCTACAGCATGACGAAAGATATCAAACCTAATTTCTTTCCCATGTTTTTGATTGTTAAGGTGAATATATTTAGCAATTTGGGTGTCTACTAACTTTAGACATTCACTTCTATTTACCCCTTTGCTCTCTCGAAAATATTTTTTAGATGTGACATCTGGCTCAGAAGTAGCTATACTTTCAAGAGAATTATTTGAGCAATCGAAATTCTGCTGAGCTTTTATATCACCTCCATATAATCGTTTTGTAAATCTTTCATAAAAATTCCCAAGCTTGACCTTAATTCCCTCTTCTTTTTGCATCTTCCCAGGCGTAAACCCAAAAAGCGATTGTTGGAAGGGATAGGAAATGGTGGTGCTCTTAGCTCTAAGGGCACGACCTTCATAGTAATCATTCATCTCAGAATTGTTAGCACTAAAGTCGTTTCTTTTCGCCATAAAGCACAAATCCTCTTATCTTTAAAAGTGATTGTTATACTCAAAAGCATATATCGTAAAGTTCCTTGTATTCGAAGTATAAGATAATAATAATTAAAATAATTTAAGCTGATACTTGTCACCTTTTCTAACATCAACTTTTCGTCCTTTTTCATAAATTGTAAAAGTTCCATTTTTACTAGTTTTCGGGACATTCTTACAGATTGACTCTAATGAGCAATTTACTTCACAGTGTCTCAAGTCCTGCTTCGCACAAACCTCTGACCCAATAGTCCAAAGCGCATGGTCCATACTAATCATCCCCTGATAAGATAATCCTTTATCTTGATAATATTTAAGATATTCTTGTTCAAGGAGTTTTACACCATATCCATGATGCATCTTTTCATTTTTTGTGGTAACTGCCCCAATTGATATTGGAATCCTTTCTCTATGAACATCAATCTTCACTAAAGCATTCTCCGGGTCAATAGGCAAGGAAATCTCTCTAGATATAACTTCACTAATATATAAATTTGCAAGTCCAGTTCCATATTTATCAAATTCCATAATATTTTTCCTTGATTCTTCAACGCTATTATTATGGATTAAATTTCGAGGGTCACCATCATATTCAGCAATCAATTTTTTCGCATTATCCTGATATGCCTGTTCGATGGATGATTCGTTTGGGTGTAAAAAGGAATAACTGAACCCTTCCCTTAGTCCTTGCTTGACTTCATCCTCGCTACGCTGCACTACTTCTTTAGGAAAAAACATCCATCTAAGATTTTTATCTTTCCAAGCATTTAGTGCACTTTTCGCTAAGACAGAAGAATGTGATCGCCTATCGCAAAAAGTTCTCGACCACAACCAAAGCCCAGCTTCAAAAGGCATCTTTACCTGGTTCTGTTCTGGTAAATATTCAAATTCATTTGGCAGATTATACTGAGGTAAAAATTTCTTGTGGTCTTGACGAAAAAGACCTTCTTTGTTCTGAATCTGTTCAAATACAGAATCTAGGGCTTTTCTGAAAATCACTCTATTAAAATTAAAAGTATTCATTGACATAAAAAATTCAAACATAACTTCGTTAAAAATAAGGCATATACTAGAATATATATTATGAATTAATTACTGAACCATTATACATGTATTAGAAACACAGTCAATTCCATTCTTCTTGCAAAAATAAAGCATAGCTGGAGACTCGGACCCAGGCTGCAACCAAACCTTGGGAATGTTCAAATCTTTAACCATATCCAGAACTTTAAGCCCTTTATTTGGAGGAAGAACAAAAACAGCTAAATCAATTTCTTCAGCAATGTCCATTAAATTTTTGTAAACTTTGAGTCCAAACAGCTCTCCACCTTTTGGATTAACTAAACAAACACTATATCCTTTGTCAATCAGGTCCTTAGCTACAATATGCCCATATTTTTCAGGATTGCTAGAAGCTCCAATCACAGCGATTTTATCTGTTTTATCAATCATATCACTACTAAAAACAAGTGATATATAATTCTTTAGATAAAACCTTTAGGGTTTTATCTCCTCATACGACAGAGCGAATGATATTCTAGGATTTCTTATGTTTAGTACACCAATAGTTTTTAAAAACCAATCAAGCTTTTTATTTTTGAGCCCAAAATGAATAAATTTTTTACTAATAACCAAAAACTAATAACTAATAACTTTATGCCACAGGAGGCTTTGCCATGGTAAAATTCGCCCACCTGGCCGATATCCATTTAGGTGGCTGGAGACAGGCCCCAATGCAGGAATTAAACTTCCAAGCATTCCAGTTCGCAGTAAGAAAATCAATCGAAAGAAAGGTGAACTTCATTTTAATAGCAGGAGACCTGTTCGATTCTGCATACCCTCCAATTGAAATCTTAAAAGAGACTTTCTCAGAATTCAGAAAATTAAAAGAAGCAAAAATCCCAGTCTTCATAATTGCCGGTTCCCACGATTATTCAGTTTCCGGAAAATCTTTTTTAGACGTTTTAGAAAAGGCCGGCTTTTGTACGAATGTTCATAATTCAGAAGAAATAGAAGAAAATATTCTTTTAACTCCAACAATTCATGAATCAATTGCAATATATGGATACCCCGGGAAAAAATCAGGTTTAGAAGTTCAGGATATAAGAAGGATAAAATTAAGCGAAGCACCTGGGATGATGAAAATTGTAATGCTTCACACAACCCTAGACAAAGTAAGAGGTATTCTTCCAATAGAATGCGTAGAGGCAGACAATTTGCCCGATGCAGACTATTACGCAATGGGGCACATTCATGTTGATTTCAGATATAAGAATATTATCTATCCAGGACCAATCTTTCCAAATAATTTTCAAGAATTAGAAACCCTACATAACGGAACCTTCTTTATTATAGATACAGAGGATGAAATCCCATCGGAAAAAATTGAAATTAAAATTAAGGAAGTTGAACCATTGGATATTGTTGTGAAAAATACAAAGACAGCAACAGAAGAAATAATTGAAGAGCTAAGAAAGAAAAAACTAGAAAATAAAATAATTCTTTTAAGATTGTCTGGAGAATTAGATGGTCAAAAACCTTCAGATATAAATTATCAAAAAATTGAAGATTTCTGTTATGAAAGTGGAGTCTATTTCGTGCTGAGAAATACATATGATTTAAGAGTTAAAGAGTTGGATTTAACTTTTGAAGTAAAGAATAAAGAAAACTTAGAGTCCGAAGTTATCAAAAATTATTCCACAGAAAATCCCTCAAATTTCAATCCATTGATTGACGACTTAGTAAGTTCCTTGGCAATTGAAAAGCAAGAAGGTGAAACAGTTGATTCTTTCAATCAAAGATTAATAGAAGAAGCAAAGAGGATTTTAAAATTCGAATGATAATAAAAAAAATAATTCTTGATAATATTAGGAGTTTTGAGCATGAAGAAATAACTCTGAATGAAGGGTCGACTCTTTTGGCTGGAGATATTGGCTCAGGAAAGACATCAGTTCTTTTAGGAATTGAGTTTGGTTTATTTGGTCTTCAGCCTGGTCAAAGAGGTTCCATTTTTTTACGAGCTGGAGAAGATTGGGGTGGTGTTAAACTAACTTTCGAAGTTCAGGGTAGAGAGATTATAGTAGAAAGAACATTAAAAAGGGCAAAGGCAATTTCTCAAGATTATGCGGCAATAACAATTGACGGACAAAAAGAAGAAATGTCTGTAACGGAGCTAAAGGTAAGAGTTTTATCTATTCTAATGTATCCATTAGAGTTTTCAAAGAAGCAAAATCTTCTTTACAAATTCACAGTTTATACCCCTCAAGAGGAAATGAAACAAATTATTATGGAAGATACTGAAACCAGATTGAACACCTTAAGACATGTTTTTGGTGTTGATAAATATAAGAGAATCATGGAGAACATTTCTGTTGTTAAATTGAATATCAGAGAAGAAAAAAGATTGTATGAGGGGGTTACTTCAAACTTAGATTCAGAAAAAAAACTCCTAGAGGATAGACAAAAAAGTCTAGAAGAAAAAAAACGAGGAATTTTTGACTTATCAGAAGACCTTCTGTTAAAGATAGAAAACAGAAAGGCTAAAGAGCAAGATAAAAAAGAAGTTGAAACACACCGGAGTGGAAAATCAGAACTAACCGCAAAATTAGGGAAAGCACAAGGCCTTTTACATTCTAAAAGAGAAATTTATGCAAATAATGAGAAGTCTGTAGAGTCCTTAAAAAAAGAAATTCAAGAATTTAAAATGTCTAATTTTAATTTAGAAGACCCACAGTCAACAGAAGAAGAAATCCTTCTAAAGAAAAAACAAAAAGAAAAGTTTTTAGCAATAAATCTTGACATAAATTCCAATATTGTTTCCCTAAAAGTTAAGATGGAAGAATATCAGAATTTAGAACGGAAGATGCAAAGTCTAGAAGTCTGTCCCACCTGTCTGCAGAATGTAGATGCTATTTACAGAGCAAATGTCTTGAATAAAAATCATAATGATTTGTCTCAATCAAGCAGTAAAGTAGAAGATTTAGAAGCAGAAAAAAAGACGACTCAAGATATGATTAAAGGCCTAGAAATCTCGATTAATCTACTAGAAAAGAAATCTACAGATTTAAGAATATTAAAGATGAGGATGGACGGAATAGTTGAGAAGGAAAAAAGAATGGAGGAGCTGAGGAGACAAAACTCATTTTTTATCACAGATATTAGAATGTTAGAAAGGCAAGTGGAAACAACAAAGTCAGATTTATTAGTCCTTTCAAAGTATGACAATATATTCGAAGACAAATCAAAAGAATTAGCCCTTGCACAAAGAGAAGAAAGAATATCAGAAATAAAGTTAGCAGAATTAAAAAAAGAAATAGAAATGCAAGAAAAAGAAATAGAAAGCTTAGAATTGAGAATAAAGAAAATAGAAGAAGTTCAGGAGAAGATGGTTTATCTGAAAGACATAGAGTCTTGGTTGAATACAAAATTTATACCGCTAATATCATTCGTAGAAAAGAATGTTATGGTAAATTTAAAGCATGAATTCTCAAAGCTCTTTTCAGAATGGTTTACAACTTTAGTTCCAGAAGGTTTAACTGCAAGATTAGGCGATGATTTTACTCCATTAATCGAGCAAAAAGATTATGAAATAGATTATGCTTATCTTTCAGGTGGTGAAAGAACAGCCATAGCCTTAGCTTATAGGCTCGCCTTAAACCAAGTAATTAATTCATTGATGTCAAAGATACAAACAAAAGATTTGGTGATCCTAGATGAACCAACAGACGGTTTCTCGTCACAGCAATTAGATAAAATGCGAGAAGTTTTAGATGAATTGGATGTAAAACAATTAATAATAGTGTCTCACGAACAGAAGATGGAAGGTTTTGTGGAAAACGTAATCAAATTCAAAAAAGAATACGGTGTTAGTAGGAAAATATGAAAGACGCATTAAATTTTTTAAAAGAAGATGTATATTTGCCAGGATATACGACCATTGAGAATTTTAAGTATGATAAAAATAGAGGACTCTTTGAATTTAATCCAGTAGAATTTTTAGTTTCTCCAATTGAAAAAATAGATTACTTGACTCCAAGAGGTTTACATCTATGTCTATCACAAGCCTCTTATGCTTTAGGAGAGGAAATTTTAAATAAAGAATTGGGAGGGGATGTTTCGGAGGTTAGAAAATCCTTATTAGAAGGAAGGGTAAAGATTATAGAATTAAATCAAAAATTAAGAAAAGAGATAAAAACGGGCGAACCTTTATTTGGAGAGGTTACTTTAAGGGCATCAAGGAGGGGAAAAACTCCGATATATTCTTGGGAATTTGATTTTGGAGATAAGTCAATATATGGAAATATGGTAACAATAATTGCTCAAGATCAGATGATTCAAACAAATGCAAGTTTATCAAGATTAAATTTAGACAGATAACATTTCAACAAACTTTGTTAACCTCCAACTCTTTCATACACGCAGCGCAGCGGATAATTTAACGGCCTTAATATCAATTTGCCTTATGTCTTAATGAGTTTATAACTTGGATTCTGTCTTAATTCTTCTTCAAAATATAATCTTCCTTCTTCACACTCTCGTCAACTTGGCTTCCAAATTCCTTATACTTCTCCAAAAAGTAAGTAGTAAATTCACGAATCTTTTCATCCTTAGGCAAATAGACTCCATCAATAATTACAATAAATTCTTTTAAAAAATCCCAAGCATCTCTTTTTTCTAAATAGTGTTCAGCTAGTTTTTTATAAATATCTAAATACCATTTCTTGATCTCCTCATAGTTTTTCTTTACTTTAACCTTAATTTTTTCTCCATTAAATTCAAGAACGCCAGTCTCAAAAAGTCCAACCAGATGAATCAATCCCTCACAATAATACGGGCGACCATCATCTTCATCTCTCCATACAGAAAGTCCAGCTGCTCGACTAGCAATTTCATCCACAAATTCTTCTCTTAAATTTTTATCTTCATCTTCATTATAAAAGAAGCTAATAATTCCGCCCATAGTTGCCTTAAATTCTTCAATATTTTTGAATTCGCCAGATTTGTTCATTTCAATTTCAGTCGTAGCGTCAAGCCATAAAGTATGTCCATATTCGTGTCCGATTGTTTCCAAGTCATAAACCTTATGCCACATATCTGTTTCATTAAACAAAAATCTACGCCTCTCGTCAATGTATTCTTTATCGTATAGTATAGTTCCAAGTTTTGTAAATGGTTTGTTCCTTCCCATTTTAAGAATCATATCAGCAAACGCAAAAATCTTCTTACCTTCAACTTTAGAAACTTCTAAATCATTTGGAACAACTTGAGCAGATATGGAAGTAGTGAGCCTGCCACCATACATCATAACAGGCTTTGACAAGAATAACTGAACCTTATTCAAATTATCCATAGACTCCTTGTATGCTTTTGGATATTTTTCTTTATCAAATTTATCAAAGAATTGTTCATACATCTTTTTCACACTAGCTTGTCTTATATTTTCAGGTAGATGAAAATCAACAATTCTAATATCCCATTCAGGAGCAACTGCTTTTCTTAGGACATCATCATAATATTCCAAAGGATGAACAATCTGAATCGGTCCCTTGATTTGCATCCAAGCAGTATCAACATCAGCCCATTTAGAAACAAGTTGGTCTTTTTCTGTCTCGCTAAAAGCAATAATTAATGCCTCTAGATAATCCAAATATTCATGTCTTTGTCCAAAAATAAAATCTTCTAATTCTGTTAACTTAGACTTGAATTTTTTTAATTCATTAATTATATTTTTCACTTCAGGAAATGCTTCAATATACGCTTTTGTAATATACCCCTCCCCTTCTTTCTCAAGAACGGAATAAGATCTGTCTGCTTCAATTCCATAATGACCTTTATCTAATAATTCATTAGTCCTCAAATACTCCATCGCCTTTTCCGCAGACCCAGTTTTCTTGATAACTTCTTTATTCAAATCTTTAATTCTCCTAAACCAGACAGTTTGAAATTCGCTCATAGTAATCCCAATATTATGAACACCTTTGAATACTTCAAGGTGAAAATCATCAAGTAATTTTTTTTTCTCAATCTCTGATATGAATTTAGCAAACCTATCATGATAAAAATCTTTCGCAGCTAAGTAAGCATTTTGAGAAATTTCCTTAATCTTCTCCTTTGAGAATCCTTCTTTTACAAGGTATCCAACAAGTCCAGTTTCTCTTAAAAAAATCAATCTAGAAGCAAATGCAAATCTAGATTCCTTATCCACTTTAATCCCGTTATCTGTTAAAAATTTATCAAGAAAAGCAACTTTCTCGCTACCCTCTTCTGTTACATTGTAATATTCAGAGGTCTCCCTATCATTTCGATCAGATATATTGTAAATCTCCTTCAAATTCTCAATAAAAGTTTCCTTGTTCATGTCATGCAAACTTTAAGCTTATTTATTAAAATATCTATATTTTATCCAAGTCACCTATCAAAAAACTTATAAATCAACTATTCCAAATATTATTAGAAATTCTAGATTATTCTAATCAAGCTAGAGTTGGATGTTAATAAAAATGGATAATAATGTTAAAACAGGAACTACAATCTTAGGGATTGTATGTAAAGACGGAGTTGTAATGGCTGCCGATAATCGAGTATCTATCGGTCAAAGTGTAATTGTTCAAAAAGATTATAAAAAAGTTTATCCTATAAATGATTATATTGTTTTTTCAGGGTGTGGTTCCGCAACTGAGACGCAGCAAATATCAAAATTATTAACAGCAGAATTAAAATTAAAAGAGCTAAGAAGTAAAAAAAGACCAAGTGTAAACAATGCAGCAGGTTTATTATCAAATATTCAAGCTTCACAGAGTGCATTCATTTTGGCTGGTTTTGATAAAGATGGAACGTCTTCAATCTTTGAGATTACTGGCGGCCTATCGGTAAAAATAAAGGATTATACGGCAAGCGTCGGATCTGGAATGCCTTATGCCTTAGGTTATTTAGAAAGAATGTGGAAGCCTGAAATTACAGTGAAAGAAGGTATTGAATTGGCAAAAGAATCAATAAAGTCATCAATGGAAAGAGATATGGCGACAGGAAATGGAATGAACGTTTTTACAATCACAAAAGACGGAATTAAAGAAGTAGTTAGAGATAAAGCTGAAACCGTTTTTACAAAAAGAGAATAGTTATTCTTATTTATATTAAAATGTTAGAAATATTAGAAAACATCACAGGCAGATTGCCTGGGTTGATTCAAGAAGCAAATTTTGAAGGAGCAAATATAGTTCTTTATACAAAAAACGAGCAATTTTTCAAGAACGATAACGGAAAAATTAGAGAAATTGTTAATGATTTGAAAAAAAGAATCGAGCTAAGAGCAGACACAAAACTTTTGAAAGATAAAGACGAAGTAGAAGCTAAGATTAGAGAAATCGTTCCAGCAGATGCAGAAATAACAGAATTCTTTTTTGATTTTCACAGAAGTATTATTACAATTGAAGCAAAAAGACCAGGAATGGTAATTGGAAAGCAAGGTTCTATTTTAGAAGAAATAAGAAAAGAAACCATGTGGACTCCACAAATTCAGAGGTCCTCCGCAATTAAGTCAAAAATTACAGATAATATTAGATCAGTTCTTTATGCTAAAAATACAGAAAGAAGAAAGTTCTTGCACAGTGTTGGTGAAAAAATTTATTCAAGTTGGACACAGGAAAAATCCGATGGTTGGTCAAGAGTAACAATCCTTGGTGGAGGAAGACAAGTAGGTAGAAGTTGTTTCCTTTTACAAACAGAAAATTCAAGAGTTCTTTTAGATTGTGGAATTGATGTTGCTTCAGAAGGAAAGAATAAATTCCCAGTCTTGAATGTTCCAGAATTTAATATTTCAGAATTAGATGCAGTAATCCTTTCGCACGCTCACTTAGACCACTCAGGACTTTTGCCTTATTTGTATAAGATGGGTTATGAAGGCCCAACCTATATGACTGCTCCAACAAGAGATATTTCTTCATTGTTGGCTTTAGATTTTATTGGTGTATCTTACAAGCAAGCAGTTGCTCCTTTATTTTCTTCAACAGATGTTAAAGAATTAGTAAAGAAAACAATCTGCCTAAATTACGGGGAAGTAACTGATATTACACCAGACATAAGAATTACTTTTTACAATGCAGGCCATGTATTAGGTTCATCTCAAGTTCATATTAACATTGGAAATGGCTCTCATAACTTTGTTTATTCTGGAGACATGAAATACGGGAAGACCAGATTGTTAGACCCGGCAGTTAACAGGTTCCCAAGAGTAGAATCAATTCAGATGGAATCAACTTATGGTGGAAAAAATGACGTTCTACCATCAAGGGAAATAACTGAAAAGAAATTTACCGACTTAGTTAAAGCAACAATTGAAAGAGGCGGAAAAGTATTACTGCCAGAATTAGGTTTGGGTCACGCTCAAGAAACAATGCTTAGAGTTGAGGAAGCAATGAGAACAGGGGAACTTCCAAATGTCCCAATGTATGTTGATGGTATGATTTGGGATATTAATGCAATCCATACAGCTTATCCAGATTTCTTATCTGCAAAAGTAAGAAATCAATTATTTCAAGATAATAATCCATTTACCTCTTCAGTTTTCAAGAGAGTAGGCTCACCACACGAAAGAAAAGAAGTTATTGAAGGTGGCCCTTGTATTGTAATCGCAACTTCAGGTATGCTTGTTGGTGGTGCATCCGTAGAATATCTTAAAAATTTCGCAGAGAATAAAGACAACCTATTAATCCTTTCCTGTTATCAAGGTCCAGGTTCAGTTGGTCGTGAGTTACAAGAAGGTGCAAGACATGTTAAGATTGAAGATGACGGAATGATGAAAAACTTAGACGTAAATATGCAAGTAGAATTAATAAACGGGCTATCACCACATTCAGGCCGAAATGAATTAATAAATTATATTAAGAATATGCAACCAAGACCAAAAAAAATCATCATAAACCATGGTGAAGTTTCAAAATCATTAGATTTAGCCTCTTCTTTATACAAGGCTAATAGAATTGAAACAGTAGTCCCAAGAGGACTAGAAACATTAAGACTTAGATAGTTTCAATTTTAATCTACCAATCACTCTTGAAGTAAATTTGCATTTTATATTTCTTTAAACTTTAAACTTTAAATTCAAAGTAAAATTCAGAAGTAATAATGAAATAAAAAATGACAATAACTGATTCTAATCAGTAAATATAGTTTCTTTGCAAAGCTTAGATTTCTTTTCTAAAGAAATGTAGCATTGGAACAGTAGTCCCAAGAGGACTAGAAACATTAAGACTTAGATAGTTTCAATTTTAATCTACCAATCACTCTTGAAGTAAATTTGCATTT
>JAQICZ010000023.1 GCA_027858295.1 Nanobdellota archaeon
TTACAAAAAACTTCTCGCCTATACTCTCGGGGCTTAATTTCCAAACACCGATAGTTTAGTGGCTAGCCACTCGTACAAATTCCTTTGTGCGAGGTAGAAGTTTACAAAAAAACTTCTCGCCTATACTATCGGGGCTTAATTTCCAAACACCGATAGTTTAGTGGCTAGCCACTCGTACAAATTCCTTTGTGCGAAGTAGAAGTTTACAAAAAACTTCTCGCCTATACTATCGGAGCTTACATAAATTATTTACAGAATTGACTTTAAAAAGATAACTATTAAAATGGCTTCTCAAGATAATCTTTAAATACAGAGATTTATTTCATTATTTATAGCATTCCTGAAAACTAAGACTAACCAAAGGAAATAAACCTCCAAAAAGGCTAAGAATTAGTAACAGAATCTATAACACAGTGATCCTGTAGCTCAGCCTGGTCAGAGAGAAGAACCCAAAAGAACCTTCTCAAAGTCCAAACTGTTCTACAGAATCAATCAAACAGTGATCCTGTAGCTCAGTCTGGTCAGAGCGCTGGTCTTATATGAAAGCAATCCGTTAGGATTGTCCTTTCTTGGAGCTTTCTGAGAAAGCCAGAGGCCCCGAGTTCAAATCTCGGCAGGATCACTTTTTCTATTAAACATTTCACAAAGCAAATTTAATAGAATTTTATCATTGAGATTTTAAGCCTGCAACAGTTTACTGTGTGCTCCACAGAGCAAGTCCCGAGTTAAGTAAAAAGTTTGACAGATTTTTTGCTGGTGAGAAGTTCCAAAAAAACTTCACTCAGATAAAAAGTTTAACGAACTTTTTTTCTTGCCAAATTTCCCAAAAGAAATTTGAGCGCAAATCTCTTACAATTTTTCATCAAAAATTTTCCCAAGGATTTTTGATTGTCCAAAAAATTAGCACACCATATTACAAAGCGAATGGTACTCCAGGATCACTTTTATATTAAATCTATTCAAGTACTTTTTATTCACTTCAAAATACCTTCTTTCCAAAGCCTATCATAAATCATTTCTTCCTTGAGTCTCAACTCTTCTTCTGCCAACAAACCATCGAACAAAATCAATTCCTCAATATCTCTTCCATCCATACAAAAACCAAGCATTCAAACTATTTTTAACCTCTAACGAATATATTTGGGGAGAAATGCACACAGCCTACCGCTTCACAAAAAATCCACCCTATTGGCAGATTTTACTCTCTACCTAAATTTTTGATAACCCCGCTCAATTCTTGAGTCTCAAAATTATTTTTAGGATAGAATCGAATATTTCATTTCGCCGTGTACTTCCTATACATAAGAAATTAAATCTTTGATTCTATTCAAAAAGAATTCGAGAATCAAGAACCACCGGCCCTTCTCCCGCTAACACAAACGGATTAATATCTAACTCAGAAACCTCAGGATACTTCTTAACAACTTCACAAAGCTTCATGAAAAATCCAGAAAGCTTTTCCATTTCCTTCTTCCCCATATCCTTAGTAATCTTCACTTCCTTAATTAAGTCAAAAACATCATCCTTCTCAAGCGGGCAGACCCTAAAAGCAATATCTTTCTTTTCCTCAACACCAGTTCCACCAGCACCAAAAACAATTACATGACCAAAATCTTCAGTCTTCTTAATCCCAAGTAAAAACTCTTTCTTAAAATCCAACTTCTTCTGAATCATCACACCCTCAGAACCCTTAATCTTCTTGAAGTCCCGAAAAACATCCAAAGCAGTCGAATAAGTATCAATCTTAGTATTAACACCACCAAGTCTATTCTTATGTACAATCTTCTTCCCAGAGACCTTCATAACACAAGGAAGCCCCACTGCAGATAAAGCATTAGGAATATCCTTCTCCCTTTTACAAAAAACTCGCTTTACAACTTTAAAATCAAAATTCTCCAAAAAATCTTCAGCTTCTTTTTCACCTAAATATCTCATCACCATCTCAGTAAAGATAACAACTCTTCATTTATATAAATTATGAATTCGCTTGCCGACTCCAAACCGAGAACAACTTACTGTATAAGATAAACATAATAGATGTCTGGGTTGTTAACTCTCCAGATTACAGAGAACAATACTTTATTTTCACAAGTCTCAATTGGCAAAAATCCTCCAACAAACAATGCACGCAGCGCGAACGAATAATTCAAAATGTTTTGGCAACAATTGGGGCGGGCAGCCACAAGTCGGGCGGGGTCTTAATATCAATAATTGCCAAAACGACCTTCCGCATTCTGCTTCCAACCCCCACAACAAAAACTTAAAATCAACAAATCCCTCAAATTAACATGAGAGGCGAACTAAATTCTTTTTTTAATCCTAAAACCATTTGTGTAATTGGTGCATCAAACACTGAAGGAAAAGTGGGATACACTTTAATGAAAAAGCTAAAATCATTCAAAGGTAAAGTCATTCCAATCAATCCAAACGATCCAAAAATTCACGGAATAAAAAGCTATGCAAAAGCTTCCCTTTACCCAAAAAATATTGATCTTGCGGTTATTGCAACTCCAAGAAAAACAGTTTTAAAAATTTTAGAAGACATAGCAAAAAAAGAAATTAAAAACGTAATAATCATTACTGCTGGCTTTTCTGAAATCGGAAATAATAAAGAAGAAAAGAAAATAATTGAATTAGCAAAAAAACACAAAATAAATATTTTAGGCCCGAATTGTCTTGGGATAATAAATCCTGAAAAACATATAAACTTAACATTCTCAAAAGAAAGTCCAAAAGAAGGAGATACTGTATTCCTTAGCCAAAGTGGTGCACTTGGAAGTTATATAATGGATTTAGATATCCCACTCCGAGCATTCATCTCACTTGGAAACATGGCAGATTTAACCTTCACAGACTTTATTGAATATTTTAACAATGATGAGAAAACAAAAAGAATTGTATTATATATTGAAAGACTAAAACAAGGAAGACAATTCATTGAAGCTTGCAAAAAATCAAACAAAAAAATAATAGTCGTAAAATCTGGAAAAACAGAAAAAGGACAAAAATCTACAATGTCCCACACCGGAAGTCTCTCAACTTCAATTGATATTTACAAAGGTGCTTTCAGACAAGCAAAAGTAACATATTGTGATTCACTAACAGAAGCCTTTGGACTAAAAAAACAAGACATTACAAAAAAACTCAAAGGCAAAAACATAGCAATCATTACAAACGCCGGAGGCGCAGGTGCTTTACTAACAGATGATCTAGAAGAAAAAGGCTTTAAAATTTTTGGCCCCAAAGATATTCTCGGTACAGCAACTCCTCAAGATTACGCAAGATCTCTACACAGAATCACAAACCCCTATGATAACATCATAGTTGCATTTACACCACAAACAATGTCCGACCCGATAAACACAGCACGAGCAATCGCGAAATCCAGATGGAAAAACAAAATAATTGCAGTATTCTTAGGAGAAAAATCAATGAAAGAAGCGACTGAAATTCTAAAAGGAAATGGAATCCCAGTATTTACAAAAGCAGTATAGAAAAGGATATCGGACTTCTGAAGTCTGACATATGATAAAACACCTATTCTCAAAAAATCTAATAAAAAACTACTCTACAATCCAGAAACACCTTCTTCAACACCTCCACCCCCTTTTGTTCATATTTTTTATTTAGACAAGGCAAATTCATACGTAGCGTACTTCCCGTACGTAAGTATGGATTTAACGCAGTATAAATGAAAAAAATAACAAAAAACTAAATAATAGAAATTATTTCAGGTACCTTCGCCTTCAAAATATAAATCTTTGAAGGCCTATAAGGAACATCCTTTTCGAGACCCGCTTCCTTCAGAATGTTCAGAGTATGTAACTTCTTAGAAAAATTTCTCTTGTCCATTTTTTTGTCAAAGATAATCTCATATAATTTCAACAACTCAGAAATTTTAAATTTCGAAGGTAAAAGAGAAAATCCAACAGCCGTATACTCAAACTTCCATCTTAATCTTTTCAAAGCATAATCAATAATCTTATTATGATCAAATCCTAACCTCGGCAATTTATCAACAGAAAACTTTAAACAAAACTTCCGTTAAATTGGTTTCCAACCAATTTAACATACCAAACTTTTTGTTTCCCGACATACAATGAGAATGAAGTACCACAAGCTTTAAAAACTAAATTGACGAGAAATCAATATGAAAAGAAGTTCACGTAGATGGAAAAAGAAAGGCCAGATGAGATGGAAGTGGCAAAGAAAGAAACTTAAAGAAGAAAAACGTAAAAGACGATTAAAGAGACGTTAGTCTTAATTCTTTACAAAACTAATTTTAACGACGAGATTACTTATTATTATAACCTTATTTTAGATAATCTTGCAACAATTTCGAATAAAACGAACTAGAACCTATAATTTAATATAGACAACATAATTTATCCAAATAAATTATAATAATATCTAAAGTACTTAATCCAACTTGCCTTCCTCCAGGGGGGGGTCGAGAGGCGGGCCGCGTTTCCATAAAGAAGTCCGCGAACAATATAATGTGACTTATCACATGCAAGCTATTTGTTGTTTTTCCCCAATAACAACCAACTTTTATAAAACAAAACAACCTCAAATAAACATGACAAGCGAAATCTGGACCGAAAAATACAGGCCAAAAACATATAACGAAGTTGCTGGACAAGAAGACATTGTAAAAAGACTAGAAGGCCTAACAAATTCTATGAATATTCCACACATCATGTTCGCTGGTCCCGCAGGAACAGGAAAATCAACTCTAGCACTAATTGTAGTAAAAGAACTCTTTGGAGAAACCTGGAGAGATAACTATTTAGAACTAAACGCCTCAGACGAAAGGGGAATCAACATTGTTAGAGAAAAAGTAAAAGACTTCGCAAGAACAAAAGCCCTTGGAAATGTACCATTCAAAGTAATTTTTCTAGATGAAGCAGATGCCTTAACACCTGAAGCACAACAAGCATTAAGAAGAACAATGGAAAACTATGCTTCAACTTGTAGATTTATTATGTCTTGTAATTATTCAAGTAAAATCATCGACCCAATTCAATCAAGATGTGCAATCTTTAGATTTAAATTACTAGAAAAAAAAGACGTAATCAAATATTTAGGAACTATTGCAAAAAAAGAAGAATTAGAAATTAATGAAGAAGCTCTTGCAGCAATTTACGAAGGAAGCGAAGGAGATTGTAGACGATCAGTAAACTTATTACAATCAACAGCCGCTGTTTCTCCAAAAATAACAGTAGACCTTGTCGCTACAATTCTTTCGAATGTAAAACCAAAAGACATCAAAATTGTTTTAGAATATGCCCTAGCTGGAGACTTCGAGGGTGCCAAGAACAAGCTACTAGATGTGATGCTAAAAGAGTCCATCTCAGGACAAGACGTTATCAAATCTATGCAAAAAGAAATTTGGAATTTAACAATTGAACCAGAAATCAAAGTAAGACTAACTGAAAAAACAGGTGAGATTGAATTCAGAATCGTTGAAGGATCAGACCCCTTCGTTCAATTACAATCACTAATAGCAAGCTTTGTATTAGCAGGCTTAGGAAAATAAGAACATGCGCAGACAGCAAACCGCTAACTGCCAACAGCTCAAAGATACTCAATTAATTACTTAGTTAAAAGTAGAAATTTTCTTCTATAAGGGCGGGTGGGACGCGTGCCCGAATTCGGGACGTGACTAATCAGAGAAAATTTCGTCAACAAAAACCAAAATGAAAATTATAATATGTGGCAGTATGCATCATTCAAAAGAAATGATGAATGCTAAACAAGAACTTGAAGAAATAGGCTTTACAACAGAGGTTCCAAGGAACACAAAATACTATGCAAACGATACACTTGCGCCTGAATCAAGACATGAATCTACAGAAAACAAGATTAAAGGAAATGTATTAAAGAGATACTATAATTTAATAAAAGAATCCGACGGAATATTAGTTGGCAATTTAGAGAAACACGGTATTCATGATTACATTGGAGGAAACACTTTTTTAGAAATGGCTTTTGCCCACATATTAGATAAACCCATTTATTTACAAAACCCTATTCCTGAAATTTCATATAAAGATGAATTAATTGCCATGCAACCAATAATTATAAATGGGGATTTTTCGAAAATAAAATGACTTCTGTCGACAGTAAACCGTCAACGGTAAACAATTATCAAACCTGGGTAGCGAAATACAGACCAAAAAAATTTGAAGATATAATTGGTCAAGATGAAGCTATCGAAAAAATAAAAACTTATTTTGAAAAATTTCCAAAAGTAAAGAAAAAAGCTCTACTTCTTGGAGGTTCCCCGGGAATCGGAAAAACAACACTCGTTGAAGTTCTAGCAAACGAAATAAAAGCAGAATTGTTTGAACTTAACGCCTCAGACTTTAGAAACAAAGCGCAAATGCAAGAAAAACTAAAACCTGTTTTAGAACAGACTTCTCTATTCAATAACAAAAAACTAATTCTCATTGACGAAGCAGATGGAGTATCCGGGACAAAAGATAGAGGAGGACTCTCAGAATTAACTTCATTAATCGAAAATTCTCCATTTCCAATCATTTGTACAGCAAATGATGTTTGGGGGAAGAAGGTCTCAGGACTAAAGAAAAAATGCGAAATAATCGAGCTAAAAGAAATTTCGCCTTCACAGACAAAAGACTTATTAAAAAAAATATTAGAACTAGAAGGAAAAGAAGTAACCCTTGGAGTATTAAATAAAATCGCGATTCACGCAAAAGGTGATTTGAGAAGTGCAATAAATGATTTAGAAGCTGCAAGTTCACTAGAACATCCTGAAGATTTTGAAATAGATTCAAGAAACAAAAAAGAAGACATCTTCAATGCAATCAAAATAATTTTTCAAGAAAAAGCAAATCCAAAAATGCTAGGCCTTTACGACAAAGTAGATATGCCACTTGACGAAATAATGTTATGGATAGAAGAAAACATTCCAAAAGTTTATTCAGGAGAAGAATTAGTAAGAGCCTACCAAAGATTAGCAAACGCAGATTTATTCAAAGGAAGAATATACAAGCAACAATACTGGAGATTTTTAGTATACGAAAACATATTTTCAAGTTACGGAATTTCAGCAGCAAAAGGAGACACAGAAAAAAAAGGATTATTTAAATACGAAAGACCAGGACGAGTTCTAAAAATATGGCTAAACAATGTTAAGCACGCAAAAAGAAAATCAATCGCAATAAAATTTTCAAAACAAACTCACGTTGGAATGAAAAGAATAATGAAAGAATGGAAAGAAGTCTTACCTTTTCTAAAAAATCCAAAAATCCAAGAAGAGCTAAAACTCGAAGCAGACGAAATAGCTTATATTATGAAGTACTGAATATTACTATTAAACATATTTTCTAAACAGCCACTTTAGCCAAGAACTCTAGCTTCTTTTCATGCTCCATAAATAGCCATATATTCAACTACTTAAAAAAATATAGATAATAAAAACATGGTAAGATGGATAATTATGATTTTCCTCCAAATTATTAATTCACTTAAATATTCTATTATTACCCCCTAAATCAAAAAAAACAACCTCGCTTTTTTCTCAAAATAAAGACAGTTGAATTATCATCTCTGGCAGGGGCAAATATTGTATAATAAACAGAACAAGATAAACAATCACTGCCAGTTTTAATATATCCTTATCAAAAATACACCCCCCAGTATACCTTTAGATTAATTCAACTTCCCTAATAACTGAGGACTCATATCAATGAGGTCATCCCGGCGGGAAGCGGTAGCGAAGTGATTTTCCTATTATATCTCTAAAAAAAACTAACCAAAGTTAAACCCCTATTAATAATTACTTCTGCAAGTCAATTGAATGCAACTTAGCCATGCCTGCTTGCCTGATATTCAATTTGCCAGCGCCTTCAAGCCTTGCCAAGATAGTTCTAATCTTACATCTAGATATACCAGTTTCTTTCACCAAGTCAGTGATACTATACATATCGCTCTTCAATAAATCAATCACTTTTACTTCTTCTGCCATTTTTTAATCACCTCCATATTTATTTTGTTATTCTTTGTTGTAAAAAATAAATTTCCACAAGGTTCTGAAAATAAATTTCCTTTAAAAAAGTTCCCAATATAGTTCATGAAAAGATGCATAATATTGACTTATGATTTATAACAATTAGCAACTAATTTCTAAAAAAAACCAATTAAATATCCATATCTCTAACTCCACCTAAGGGCGCGAGAACCTCAGAGGATTTTCTCAGGCCCCAGATTATATAAAAAAGACCACCAAAAACCTAATTACTATTTGCCCCTGACGGGGTCGATAATGTTTTTAGTCTTCAGATTTTCTGAAGCTAAATAAAAGTATGGTTTACCATGAAAAAGTTTTGGCAACAAATAGGGAGAGGTGGGCGCGATTCAAAAATTCGGGCGTGAATATAATTGCCAAAACGGCCTTTGCCTTTGCCTCCTACCCCCTCACAAACAACTATTCTCCTTAAGACAAAAGTCTCTCGACACAAAAATAAAAAAATAAAAATAAAAATAAAAATAAAAATAAAAATTTAAGTTAGATTAAGCGCACTGAACATCAGATGCAGCAGCAGCAGTAGTTTCATATCCGAATCCTGCCGAAGGATTTTCAGCACTAAAGTCAGCACCACATTCTTCTGGAGCATCATTGAAAGCTTGGCAAATCACGTCAGCATAAGCTGCAGAACTTCTTCCACTTGATACTTGAGCACCATTAATAACTAATGTTGGACTTCCTCTAACTCCATATTGTTGATTCAAAGAATCATCAATCAAGAATTTTGGATATTGTGCACTCTTATCTGCTAAATTTTCCAAGATATTGAACTCCGTATTTGTCGCTTCAATACAAGAAGATAATTTTGCTTCATCAATTCCAACTTTTGTTCTACAAGCTGCAATTTCTGAATCACTTCCAGAAGATCCACTCAAATAACATTCCATATAATCTAATAACTTAGCTTTTTGTTCTTCTTGAACACAATATAATTCTACATTCTCTTTAACTTCTTTTTCACCATGCATAGCATAATTTACAAATCTAAGGTTAAAGTCAATAGAATCACCAAGTGCACGAACTGTAGGAATCATTCCCTTCATGGATTGTGTCCCATAAGGACAGTAGCTCATGATAAACAACTCTACAACAGGCTTATCAGATTTCACAACTTCAACAGCAGGTGCTTCAGTTGCCGGAGCAGCTGGAGCAGATTCTGCTAATTCATCAGATAAAGGTGCAACAACTTGAACGAAATACTTACCATCTTTTGTAACATGAGCAGGAACTTCGTTCCCATCAGCAAGAATAGTTAATTCATACAAATTATCATTAAATTCTTCACCCTTAACATATTCAATTTGAGCTCCTCCTCTTGCATTAATGAAATCAACAAAGTTTTCACCAACAGCATCTACCTTTGTAGCAGAAGAATTTGCTCCTGAAAATTCTGAGAAAGCCATTACTACAACAAGCACAGCAAGAACAACAGTAGCTAAAACCCACGGATTACTCTTAATCTTTTTAGATAAAGACATTTTTTCTTTTTTCATTTTTTTATCCTCCTTTTTAGTTATTTTACTCAGATGTAATGGTCAAGTGGACCTCTTTTCAATCCCTCTCCCCTACAACATGAAAATATATAGAAAAAAAAACTTTTAAACGTTTCCCCACCAATATTAACACATAACAAACTATTCTCTAATATATATATTACAGAACAACTGTTTCTTATGCCTTCCGTTTTCCAATTTATGCATTATTCTTTGTCACCTTACTTCTTTTCCACCCAAATCTCTACACTATGGAAATCGAAGATTTTTATAAGCTAAGAGCTTTTTTTTCAAAGAAAAAAAATCTCTACAGGATAATCTGGGGGAGAATCGACCTTAAACACCTTAATTGGCCTAGAAGGCACTCCTGTAGAGAATATGATAGTTGATATTTGATATTGTTATTCATTGTTATTTTACGCCCCAAACACATACTTTATCATATTCACATTTCTATATATGCTTAATTTTAAAAAAAGGATAAAAAATACACAATTTTACAAAAAACTAGACTTTAGTGACAATCCCGAATATTAGACATCATAATTCGGATATCTGGCATCCAACAAAAAAATATCGACTAAAAACTATTTTAAACAATCAACAACTAACTCTTACATGCCATATGACATAATTGTAGGAAGAGGAGAAGACGACAAGAAAAAACTTGGAATGAGAGGATTAATTAAAATTGGTCGTGGATATGTTAAAATGGGACAATATAATTCTTTATCAAACAACATATACTTAGACGTTGCAAAAAGTCACGTAATATTAATTGCAGGTAAAAGAGGTTCTGGTAAATCCTATACCATGGGTGTAATGACCGAAGAAATGGCAGATCTAGAACCAGAAGTCTCAGAAAACATTGCATCATTAATCTTTGACACCATGGGGATTTATTGGACAATGAAATACGCAAATGAAAAAGACAAAGAACTACTTCACGCAAACGGGCTAAAACCAAGAAACCTACCCGTAAAAGTTTTTGCACCATCCGGCCACTTCGACGAATATCTAGAAAAAGGAATCCCAGTAGACAAAAGATTTGCCTTATCAGTTGCAGAGATGACTCCAGAAGATTGGATTATTACATTCAACCTAGAAATGGTAAACCCAATTTCAATTCTAATAATGAGAGCTGTCTCAAAACTAAGAAGAGAAAAAGACTACTACACAATAAAAGACATTGGGAACACAATAGAAAAAGACACAAAATCATCCAAAGAAACTATCAACGCCGCAAGAGGACTCTTTGAAGCCTCAAACTCCTGGGGAATATTTGCAAAAGGCGACACAAAACCAACAAAAGTAAAGGATTTAGTGACCGGAGGAGTGACTTCAGTACTAGACCTTTCAATATATAACTCCATTGGAGCCTTCAACATTAGAGCCCTAGTCGTGAGTATCCTTTCAAGAAAACTATTCAACGAAAGAATGGCCGCAAGAAAAGAAGAAGAAATCAAAGCAGTTTCAAAAGGCTTAAACTTTGCAGAAGAAACAGAAAAAAAGAAAATGCCACTCGTCTGGTTATTCATAGATGAAGCCCACGAATTCTTACCCCTAAACGAAAAAACAATATCAACAGATGCCCTAGTTCAAATCCTAAGAGAAGGACGTCAACCTGGAATTTCTCTAGTTTTAGCAACACAACAACCCGGAAAAATTCACACAGACGTAATGACCCAATCAGATGTCGTTCTAGCTCACAGGGTTACAGCAAAACCAGATGTAGAAGCCCTAAACTCAATGATGCAATCATACCTAACAAACACAATCCAAGGCTATATGAACGACCTCCCAAGCCTAAAAGGTTCAGCAATCATCCTAGATGACAATTCCGAAAGAATCTACCCAATGAGAATAAGACCACGATTTACATGGCATGGTGGGGAAGCACCTACAGCGGTAGAAGTCAAAAAAGAGCTGTAGATGATTTCACAGCATGCCACATGACAGGGCGAACATCTTCCAATAGTTCAAATAAATGAGCAACTTCAACCAAGGCGAATTTAAAGAAGCTCTTGGGAGTGAGAGGTGAGGATCTTTCAAAAGTTCGAATAAATGAACAGCTAATTCTAAAGTGAATTTGAATAAGCTTTTGCAAAGTCCGAATAATGGGAAGCACCTACAGCGGTAGAAATCAAAAAAGAATTATAATTCATCAATCTAAAAGAAAGTAACCTCAAATCTAGGCAGATATCTTTTATTCCAAATAAAATCTTGTAAAATTTTAGTGTTTTCAGAACTCTCCACATAACCATATTTATGAATAGCTTCATCTTTAGGTAAAAAAATAATTTTATCAATTTCATTACCATAATGTTCTTCAAACTGATATAAACTAACATCTGCAATCATACCTTCTTCACTCTCATTCCAATTATGAGGTTCAATACCACCTTTAGAAATAACATATCCTGCCTTTGGAGCAAACCCAAGTTCCTCAAAAACCTTAACACAAGATGATAAACAACCCTTAATAGGAAAGCCATTACAATCATTTATCAAATCTTCTTGAATCTTCGACAATTTTTCCAAATTCATAAAAAAATCAAAACTCCTTAGATTAAAAATATAATTATTCAATAATAACCAATTCGATATTTAGATTTCTAACTCCCCTAGGTTCTATAAAACAATATTTGGTTCAACTAAATCTCAATTGAGAAATTATATCAAACCATTCATGTCCACAGCGCAGCGGATAATTAAACTTGCCTTTCCCCCGGGTGGAGGCGGGTAGGGAGGTGGGCCGCGTTTCCAAAGCAGAAGGGCGCGATTAATATCATGTAATTTATCACATGCAATTACTTTTTCCCAAACAATCTAGCAAAATTTCGATTCATTTTTGAATTAGAATCAAAGATTTTTATCGCGTTATGTAGTCCTTCTACACGAGTTATAAAAATCTTTTATTCTAGCCAAAAAGGGACGAGAGTTTGCAACTTCAAAATAAATTCTAAACCGCACCTTCCCAGGAGCAATGTCACCAATATTCTTAGTTCCTAAAATCTTAATTTCCTTCCCAGCTTCCACAGCCTTCTTCTTAATCATCTCAATCTGAGCACCTCTATCATCAACATGACAAAAAGCATGGTAATATATCCTCGTGCCCTTCTTAGACAACATAAAAGCCTCGGGAAGGAACGATTCCTCCAAATTAGGCCTGGTCATCATAATTAAATCAAACGTCTTACTCTCCTTCGCAAGAGCAACAGCAACTTTCTTAATATCACCCGGCAACAACTCAACCCTATCGCCCAATTTATTTTTCTTAATATTCATTTCAGCATATTTATTAGCAGCCCTATTCAATTCATTAGAATAGACCTTTGCAGCTTTAGTATTCTTAGCAATCACAATAGGAAAAGGTGCAACCCCCGCAAACATTACAAGAACTTCATCTCCAGCCCTAACTAACTTACAAGCCTCATTCCTCTCATTTGCCAACCTAGAAGAAAAATAAGTCTCATCAATATTAAACCTAAAAACACAACCATTCTCTCGGTAAAGAACCTCCTTCGTCTTCTCCCCAGCAAGATGCCTCGTCTTCTGTTTTCTAAGCCGCCCACTAAACCTCCCAGACTTTTCAAGAACAGTTCTTATAGCTTTATTCTTCAACAAAAGCCCCTTCGCAAATTCTTTTTTATCTTTAGCCTTAGAATCATCCGGGAAATTCACAATCGCGACATTTCCATAAACACTAAAAGATCTTTGTTTAACCATAAATTATTTTCTCAACCTCCATTAAAAAACTCTCCGCCTGAGATAAAATTTCCAAAATTTCTTCTTTTGAAGGATCCGAAATAAAACCATAAAGAATCTCATGTCTTTCGCTTCTAAAATTATTAAAAGATTCTATCAAACTTCTTGGAATTAATTTAAAATATTTTTCAGAAATATAAACATAAACAGCATAATGACTTTTTCCCTGAACTCCATCTCTATATAACAAGGTTCTAGCCGAATGAAACATAGAAGTATATGCCTGCAAAAAAGAACTATCAAAAAAACTCGAATCAAACAATTTTCTAGACCTAACAAGCTTATCCCTTGCAACCTCTAAACTAGATTTAACCTTCTCTAAATCAACTGGAATCTTTCTTAAAAGTCGATTTTCAAAACACTTCTCAATTTTCATATTATACTATTGGAACCTCACCTATTAAATTTATTCCAGAAGAAATGACATCTTGATAAAAAGCTTTATTCTTTTCACTCTGATTTTTCCATTCCAAACTCGAAAACACATAGAAACTTAAATCTCGATTCAACTTTCTTTGAAATTTATTAAAAACCTTCCTTATAACATCCTTATCTTTACCAATAATCACAAAATCAAAATCACTCTCAGCATCATCTTCACCCTTAGCAGCACTGCCAAATAAAACACAACTGAAACAAACATCTCTCAATTCATCAATTAATCCAGATTGCTCAATTTCTCGAATAACTTTAACTTTTTTCATTTGCCTAAAGGTCAAAGACTCCATATTTGCAACAAAATACCTTAAATTCGCCACTCTCTTTTCAACGACAAGACCTTCATATACAAACATATCCAAAAAACGATTAACACTATTAGGGCTAATATTTAATTTCCTCGAGAACTCCCTCAAATGAATTTCAGAATAAGGGTTCTCCATAAAATAATCCAACGCCTTCAGGACCAGCAGGTTGTATCCTTTTTTCATACAGTTGTATGATTTTTTGACTATTTAAATTTATTGCGGAGAGAGTTTCCTAACAGAAGTTGCCAACCAAATTAATCCAGTTGCAAAAAATCCAATACCTAAAAAATTATCTAAATCTGGGATACCAATAACATTACCAGTAATTTTAAAACTCGAAAACGCAATCCCAATCGCAACAAGAACAAAAGGAAGAACATTCATCTTTTTCCGTCCAGCATTCATAACAGCATGCTCAATATTAATCCCCTTTACGAAATCTCCCATATTATTATTTTTCATAAAAGCCTTACTCTCTTGCAAATATTTTGCATTGTGAGTTTTTGCAATATCTTTTGTCAACCCCTCAGCAAGTTCAGATTTTACTCCTTCATTATCAATAGCACCAACTTTTTCATAAAGCCTAGCCGCATCAAGAGCTCGACCCTTATAACTCATCATTCTATCAGCAACACCAATAACATAACCCTTATCAACAGGTTCTAAAGATTCACCAAACTTCTCAGACATATCAAGAGCTTTCTTATAAGTCGAAGAAATTTCCCCTTGTCCTCTAATATTAACACTAGCCTCTTTGTGACCCCGATCAAAATCAACATGGTACTTTTTCTCGACCTCTTTCATTAAATTCAATGTCAAAAATACTATTTAAACTTTTATCGTCAAATAAACACAAATATTTCTTAATCATTCACAGTTAACGGCCAACAGTCTACGGTCTACGGTCTACGGTCTACGGCCTACCCTACCTCCCAACAAACACAACATAAACAACAAATAAGACATACAACAGTAGCAAAAATATACCTTCTTTTTTAGACAAACTATTATCATCAGCAAAGAAATAAAACAACATTATAGTTGCACCAAGAAGACCAATAATAATTTCCAAATGATTAAACACAATCTCAACAGGTCCAACAATAAAATAATAAATTAAAAGTGGGAATCCAAGCCCCATTAAAATATCAAAAATATTAGAACCAAAAACATTACTTGTTGCATCATCAATATCACCCTTCTTAGCATTCAAAACAGAAATAACAGTATCAGGAAGACTTGTCGCAGCTGCGATAATGGTAAATGCAATAATCACTGGAGAAATCCCGAGTATCCCAGCAAAATCAATAGCTGATTCTGTTAAAAAATAAGTTGCAACACCCATACCCAACACTGTCCAAAAAGCCGTAAACAGTTCTTTCATTAAAACAATCTCTTTCGGTCTTTCCCTCTTACCCCTTCCTCTCTTTGTCTGAACAACAATTTTTCTAACATAAAATAAATAAATTAAAATTAAAGCAATAGCAACAAAAATTCCCCAAACCTTAAGATAGAGAACTAAAACTAAGAGTACAAATACAGATATAATATAAAATAAAGCGTCACGACTAAGAACTTCCTTTGAAACCGTAAACACCTTCGGTGCAACTAAAACACAAATACCAGGAATCACCAAAAGATTAAACAAAGCAGAACCTGCAATTGTCCCAATTCCTACTTCAAACTTATGAAAAAATATCACTGAGAATAAAGCAACCATTAACTCAGGCATAGAACTCGCAATTGCATCAAACGTTGCCCCTTTAACAGATTTAGACAATTTAAAATAATCCCCAATATTAGAAGAAGCACCAGCAAATTTCTTTCCAAAGAAATATATTACAACACTTGCAATAAAAATAACAGATATACTTGATACTAAAGCCATAAATAAACATAACAACCAATACTTAAAAAGCTTATTCTAACATCAACAATATCATCAATAACCCTTATAAAATAGCAATTCCTCATATTAAAACATGAAAGAAGTGAAATTATTTAGCTCCAATTCTGGAATTTTCTCTAAACGAGAGTTAGAAAAAAAGAAACTCGCACAAAAAAAGAAATTTAAAAAAATTCAAAAAGAACTAAAGAAAAAATACCACGAAAAAGAAAATAAAAGAAAAATCCTAAATAAAATCAGGGCCAAAGACCAAAAATCCCTAATAAAATTAAAGAAAAAGCAAGCAAAAGAATTAGAGAACAAAAGAAAAAAGAAAAGTTTAAAGTTAAAAATTAAGAGTCAAAAAATCAAAACAAAAAAGAATAAACAAAAACCAACTCTAACTCAAAAAGAAAAAGACCAGTTAACTAAAAAAAACTCAACAGAGATTCAAGATAAACAAACATTATCAAAGAAAATAAAAATAATCAAAAAATCTCTATCTCCAAAACCAATAATCACAAAACACATTCCTTCCTCAAAAAAAGAATCAAAAAATCGCCTAATCGAAAAATCGCCTAATCAAACAATACCAATCAAAAAACCCTCAATCCCAGAGCTTGAGAGCCTCCTTCTAAGATTCTCCGAGAACTACGATAAAGGTATAATAAAATCAAGAACATTATACAAATCACTAGAAGATTTGGGACTCTCACATTCAGGACTTCAAGAAATAAAAAATGAAAAAGAATCCAAACGAAAAAAAAGAATCCAAAAAATAAACCAAATCCATGAAGAACTGATGAAAGAACTAGAACAAAACAAATATACAGAAAAAGAAATAGAAAATCTGCACAAACTAATCCAAAAAGAAAGAGAACTCCTATAGGAACCGTTTACGGTTTACAGTAAACAGCATACCGCTTAAGGCAACAATCTATTTTTACATATTCTAACAACTTAACAATAATAAAATAATTCTTTTATCAATTAGATATTTAGGTATCTAACTCCCCCAAGCCTATTAGAACAATACTCGGTTCCAATCAAACTCAATTGAGGAACTCCCCAACCACCAATGCCCCCAACGGAGCGGATAATTCAATGATTTGGCAATAATCAGGGCGGACAACCAAAATTGGGTGGGGGTCCTAATATTAATAATTGCCAAAACGGCCTTAATCTTATTTCGTCTACTGCAATCGGTCTGCACTAAAAACTATTTTAAACTCCAAAACCCTCCTTCCACTATGAGAGGTGCCAAACATTTACTTACATTATTTGGAATTTTATCAATTCACTTAGCATCAGCTTACGGAGAGCTACAAAGCACACTTATAGGGGGCTTCTTAGTAGACCTTCAACTTCTAGGAGCCGGACTCTTCTTTCTACTATTCTTCGGAGCAATCCTCTTCGCAACAAGAAAAGCAAAACTATTCACAAACGAGACAACAAGAGTAATTGTTTCAATTATACTCTCATTTTTCAGTATTTACGGACTAACAAAACTAGGCTTAGATTTCGAAAAAATAGTCTTTGACCTGGGAATCCAAAACGTAATGATGAGATATTTCCCAATATTAATTTTAATATTATTCATTTACGCCCTATTCAAATGGAAAGTCGGAAGAGTACTAATAGTAGCAGGAATAACAATCTTCTCTGCAGGACTTCTTGGAATGTTCAATGAAGAGCTAATCTATAATTGGGAAATAGCACTTCTAATCGGAGCTATTACTATAATTATCGGGTTCGCAATCAAAAAAAGAAAAAAAATAAAGAACTTCATAACAGAACACAAAGAGGAAAAGGAATAAACTGAAAAATGAAATTCAAAAAAACTATCATATTCACACTATTATCCACACTATTCATTAATATAGCATCAGCCTACGGAGAGATGACAGGAACATTCATTGGAGGCTTCTATATAGACACCCAAATTATAGGAGCAGGTCTCTTCTTTTTACTATTCTTCGGAGCATTAGTATTCGTAACAAGAAAAGCAAAATTATTCACAAGTGAAATGACAAGAATAATTGTCTCAATGATACTCGCAATCTTCGGAGTTTATGGCCTTTTCAAATTAGGAATAGATTTCGAAAAAATAATATTCGACATAGGAATTCAAGATTTCATGATGAACAATTTCCCAATAATACTCGCAGTAGTTTTAATTTTCGCAATGCTAAAATGGGGACCAGGAATAGTTATGATGTTAGCTGGTGGTATTTTCTTTATAGCTGGAATAGCAGGATCTTGGAATGAAGATATTGTATACAACTGGGAATATGCAATGCTAATAGGAGCAGGACTATTTATGTTTGGATTAATGCTCTACAAAAAATTACATAAATGGAGACCCGCTGGATTTACAATGATGCAAGGAAGGAAAATATTTACATCAATAAGAAAATTAGAAAGAAAAATTAGGAAATTACAAAAAGAGTTTAAAAGGGCTTTGAGAAAAGGAGATCTGGACAAAACAGAGAAATTAAAAAAACAATTAGAATATTTAGAAAAAAGACTTCAAGCATTAAAGGACGAACAAAATAAAATAAACACTGAAGAAGACAAAATAATACAAAGAATAAGTCGTCCGATTAGAAGAAGCAATTCCCAAGATGTAATAAATAGATATGGCATTTATTCCAGAGAAATTCAAGGAATAATGGCAAGATACAATAAAAAAATTCCACATAGTAAATCTTCAAATCCACAAGAGGTAGATGACAGCAAAAGATATTCACGATTGATTCGTGGAATGAAAAGATTAGAAACAATTGCAACAAGAGGCGGATTCCGAGAATCCCTAAGATAAATCAAACCCTAAAATTTATTCTATCCTCAAATTCAAAAGGAATATTGTCAAATTTTTGCTAAGATTCTGCTCTACCACACCCTTTAAACAAATTCTCCAATAAAATATTTTCCAATTATTTTATCTGCCTGAGAATTTCGTTTTCCCATATTCCAAAGCGAATGGAATTCCACTAGCGTGTAGTCAGTGAGACTTTTAGAAAAAATTTGACTATAAATTTCATTCAATGTCCTAGTATCTAGGCCATTTTATATTATGTTTTCTAGAATTATATAATTTTGCAAGAATAGAAACCGGCAATATCCTCCAGGAATTCCCCAGAACCATTGGCACTAATTCAACGTCGCCAACGCAGGCGATTTTAAACCTGTCCGAAGGCGGTTTAAAATCATCGTGAGTGTGGTAAATAAATAGAAATATTATCACATTTTATTCGCAATTCATCTCCACTATAAAAACGCATCCCCAATAATTTTTATAAGTGACGAATGTCCAGCCTAAAGGCATGAAGATTTCTTGCTCGGGAGTTGATTTTAATTTTGAATTAGTTTGGACTTTAGAATTTTAGAATTTTAAATGAATTGCCTGATTGCAAAAAAAACCACTCAAACTATTATACCCGTTTTAATTTTAGTCTTAGGCTAGTTTGGATTTTATAATTTTTCGCAAATCGTCTGATTACGAAAAATCATAACAATTCAAAATAGTCAAGAATAAGATTAAAACCACTTATCAAGACTTTTTTGTTGCTTAGCCCTCTTTAAACCTTCCAGCCTTTCAATCTGACTATTAATTCTCTCTTCACTAAAACCATGACGAGTAACTAGAATTTCTCTAATTTTATCAAAATTCATTTCAGGAAATTCCAGTTCAGCTTCAGTAACCTTCGGAGCCCTAAACAAACTAAAAATTTCTTCCCAATCAAACTTGTCTTCTTCAGGCAAAGCTTCAATCTTATCCTTAACAGATGCAAAAATTTCCTCAGGCGTAATGTATTCTTTCACAAGAGCCAAAGCCTTCTTCTGCCCAATACGCGGAATCCCTTTCGGATTATAATCAGTTCCCACAAGAACAGCAATACAAATTAACTGATCTTGATTAATCCCAAGTTCATCTAATAAATCCTGCAAAACAATCATCTCCGGCCTAACATCAACATAACCGGTAAACGTTTTCTTCTTTCGAGACATAGTCAAATTTCTAATCAAAACAGGACAACCAAAAACCAAAGAATCATAATCTTGAGAAACAGTAGCATAAACTCCTTCCTGCTTAGACAAATATGCAGCCTGAGCTTCACCCTCACCAGGCGCCTGAACAACACAAATTCCAAGAGCTTCTAACAATTCCTTAGCCTCACGAATCATCTCATCATTAAGACGAGTCAACTGCTGGCCATACTTCTTCATATCATCCACATTCTCAGTCTGCTTAGCCTCCTCAAATTTCTCACGCGCAAGCTCACGAGCCTCAGTTCTCTTCTTATGAATCTTCGCCTTCAAAACAGGTGGCTCACCATCAAAAACATAAACCAACTTAACACCCTCATTCAAAAGAGCAATATTACGATAAAGAATCCCAGACAAATGCGAAGTAATATTTCCTTCCTCATCCTGAAGAGACGAACCATCAGCTTGACGAATAGTAGATAAAAACTGATACAAAGTATTAAACGCATCCACACAAACCATCTTCCCCTTCAAATCGGAAAACTCTATCTCCTTTCGAGACACAATTTCCCGTATATTTAATCCCATTAGACGATGTCGTTAAAGCAACTTAAATAATTAACGACATTGTCTTCGCAGGAATTTCCACAGAAATTCTGAGAACAATAGTTCAAAATGGAAGAATTCTTTCGAAAAAAGAGAAAGAATTTAGTAGAGAATTTTGAAAAAACCGTTAAAGCAACTTAAATAATTAACGACATTGTCTTCGCAGGAATTTCCACAGAAATTCTGAGGACAATAGTTCAAAATGGAAAAACCTTCTCCAATAGCAGAGGAGAAGCTCAGCATAAAATTTTGAAGATTAGAATAATCCACAATAAATATTATCTAACCCCTACAAAAACTACTTATTCTTAATAACAAAAGAATCACCATTCCAAGCAGTAGGAAAAGGTTCTGCCAATGCGTTTAGATTCTTCTTTGCAATTTTTATATTAGAATCTTCAGAACTTGATTCTCTCTCAATATAAGACTTCATTACTGTCTCAGTAAAAGTTTTTCCAAATAAATGATAATTCCGAATATCTTCAAATCTTCCCGGGACCTCTGATATACTCCCATTCAAAGGTTCTCCAATTACATTCATATGCCCATGAATAGCTGATGCCATTTCCTCTATTGTTTTAGCTTTCTTTTTTTCTGCCTTAAGGGCTACTTTATATGGCTCAAGCTCTTTTTCAAAATGAGAATTAACATAAGTACGAACATCACCAGAAAGATAAAATGAGTCCTTTGCCAAAACTTCAGCTCCCCAAGATCCAACATTACCATTAGAAGCCATAGTAACCCTATCCGACAAAGAGGAATCATAATTAGCTCCATTTGCAGCAGACACATAATTTTCTAACAAAATTATGTTCTCACTACGACTTTCTTCCTCTGAATCAGTAACCTTATGCAAGGGTAAATACTTGACTAATTTTGACTCTTTTTCCATGTTACTACTTGGTAATGATACTATTTAAACTTTACTCTTTTGTCCTCAACTCCATAAATAATATTGTTCATTATAAAAACAATACTTATTACTATAGTAGGATATCGGGACAATCACATTCAATATGTAGCGTACGAACCATTCTCAAATTTTTACAAATTTCGTTTTATCAACAAATAACACAATTCCCAAAAACTACTCTGCCATTCTTTAATTCCAAATGTCCCCGCGCAAAGCGAATAACCCAAAATGTTTTGGCAACATCTGGGGTGGGAAAAGTTAACAATCAAAACCAATTTGGTAAAAAAATCGATAATTTCCCCAGATTATATAGAAAAATACCATGTTAGACTAAATCCCAACTACTCTGTCAACCTCCAGCAACCAATACCCGCACTGCAGGTGATAATTCAAAATATTTTGGCAACAATTAAAGAGGGAGAGGATGTGTGACAATGCAAACGGGCGTGACCAATAATTGCCAAAACGGCCTTCTGCCTTCTGCCTTCTGCCTTCTGCCTTCCCACCCTAAACCCAAAACTCTAAACTCTAAGCCCTTCCCTCCCCAACATTATCTTTATAATTCAGCCTCACATTCTTTCAACATGACAAAGAAATTCATCCCAATAGATTACGACTACTTTGATTACGATGGCAAAAACCACGTTAAAATATTCGGAAGAGATGAAACCAATGAGCAAATATGTATAATCGACACCTGCCCAATATTCATGTGGGCAATACTAAAAGAAAATGTTACAAAAAAACAGATAATTGAACTAATCAAAGAAGTCAAAGAAGTCTATGTTCAAACAAAAGACAGAACAACAACAATAGAAAAAGTAGAAACTCACGAGAAAAATTATTCAGGGAAAAAAGTAGTAGCTCTGAAAATATTCGCAACAAATTATAAAGATCTTTCATCCGTTGCCTCAAAATTAGACAATGAACTAATTGACAAAAGACGAGGCTATGATTTAGGTTTCACAACACATTACATTATAGAAAAAAAACTAAATCCACTAGTATGGTATGATATAGAAACAACAGAACTAGAAGAAGACGATTACGACTTCATAAAAAACGAACTAAAAACAGAAAAAGTCCTAAAACTAAACTCCCACAGACCGTCAACGGTAGACAGTATACCGTCAACCGACTTCACTTCGAGAAGCTTAGCCTACGACATTGAAACAGATTCCTTGAAACCAGAATTAGGAGCAATCCTAATGATCTCACTTTATGGGAAAGATTTCAAAAAAGTAATCACCTGGAAGAAAGGACCAACGACTCAAGACTACGTAGAATTTGTTGAAGATGAAAAAGCCTTATTGAAAACTTTTCTCAAACACGTTGAAGAATACAAACCAGATTTTTTAGTCGGTTATAATTCAGATGCCTTTGATATGCCATATATCAAGACAAGAGCGAAAATGCTAAAAATAAAATTCCCAATTGGCCTCGACAAATCAGAACCAAAAATAAGAAAAGGAATTCCGCCAACAACAAAAATCACAGGAATAACTCATCTAGACTTATACAAATTCGTAAAAACAGCCTATGCACAATATATGCAATCTGAGACGCTTTCATTAAATGATGTAGCATCCGAATTCCTGGGAGAAAAAAAGATACCCTTCGTGTTTAAGCACTCAAAAGACATCAAAGAAAATGAATGGGATTTATATTATAGATATAACTTAAAAGATTCAGACCTAGCATTTCAACTCTTCGAAAAATTCCTACCAGATATGATTGAATTTTCAAAAGTAGTAAAAGAACCAATTTTCGAAGCTTCAAGAAATGGATTGTCAAAACAAATCGAAGGATACATTTTGCACAATCTAGAAAAGTTTAACGAAATTCCAGAAAGAAAACCAAATCAAAAAGAGACAGGAGCAAGAATGCAGCAAGGACAAACACAAGGAGCTTTCGTCTTTAAACCAACAGCAGGACTCTACGAAGACCTCGGAATGTTCGATTTTACCTCAATGCATACTTCAATTATTATTTCACATAACATCTCAAAAGGAACACTCATAGAACCGTCAACCGTCAACAGCCAACCGTCAACAGATTATAATGATTCTCCAGAAATTAAAATTGACGGTAAAAACATAAAATATCATTTCACAAAAGAACCAGGATTTTTCCCATTACTTTTACAAGAAATCTTTGATAAAAGAAAACAATTCAAAAAAGAATACAACGAGAATCCAAACCCAATGACAAAGGCAAGAAGCAATGCCTTCAAAGTTCTCTCAGCCTCAGCTCACGGATACATAGCATTTTCAGGAGCAAGATATTACTCAAAAGAAGCAGCAGAATCAATCTTAGCCTTCGTCAGACAATACAACCAAGAAACAATTCAAAAAATAAAAGACGCAGGCCAAAAAATAATCTATGGAGATACCGACTCCGTAGTCTTCACCCTTGAAGGGAAATCCGAATCAACAATAAAAGAACTTCTCAAGAAAATCAATTCAGAATTGCCAGGAGTAATGAATCTAGAACTTGAAGGTTTCTTCAAAAGAGGACTTTGGGTAAATACTCGTGGCGGAGAAACAGGAGCAAAAAAGAAATATGCAATGATTACAGAAAATGGAATTGTAAAAATCAGAGGATTCGAAACAGTAAGAAGAGACTGGTGTGAACTCGCAAGGAAAACACAAGACCATATCTTAAGATTAATATTAAAACAAGGAAATGAAAAAGAATCCCTAAAATATGTAAAAGAAATAATCAAACAACTAAAAGAAAGAAAGATATCAAAAGATAAACTAATCATAAGAACACAATTGAAAAAACCAATCACAGAATACAAAGCAATTTCACCTCATGTAACAGCAGCAATCAAGATGCAAAAGCAAGGAATGGCTGTAGGAATTGGCTCATTAATAGAATACTATATAGGAAACACCGGCGGCTCTTCAAAATTAGTAAGAGACAAAGCCCTCCTAAAAAACGAAGACGGAGAATACGACATAACATATTACCTAAAAAAACAAATGCTCCCTTCAGTAGATCAAATCTTCCAAGTCTTCGGAATCGACATCAAAGAAGTTATTGATGGTCAAAAACAAGAGAACTTAAAAAAATGGTTCTAGCGAAGCAAAGGTTCGCAGTTATCAGTAATCAGTTCTTAGTCATTAGTCAAACCCACCAATCCCAAAAAAACCAAATATATTCCATGCCCTCACCGAGGTGATAATTCAACTGTTTTGGCGACAATCAAAACAAAAACAATAATTGCCAAAAGTGCCTTCCAATATTTAATCCCCTCTAGTTTTATAAATAAAAAATCCTTTATGTAAGTTATGACTAGAACAAAAGAACTACTACACGAATTAAAGCATCATCTACCCTTTACAGTTCTTGCTACTATTGTTGGAATTGGTGCAGTCCTCCTCATACAATTTCTCTTTAAAATCACAGTAACTGCACAAGCTTTTGATATCCTGCACCCTTTACATATATTGGCTTCAGGTATCGTTTCAGCAGGAATCTTCTACAGATACAAAAAGAACGTTATACAAGCAATATTTGTCGGAATGTTTTCAGCTCTTGCAATCGGAACAATCAGCGATATAATATTTCCCTATTTAGGATCGGCAGCACTCCAATTACACCCCTACTTTCATTTTTCAATAATTGAAAAACCATTTTTAATCCTAGGATCTGCTCTGGTTGGGAGTATAATCGGAATTACAACAAAAACAACAAAAATTCCTCACACATTACACGTAGGTTTATCAGTATTCGCAAGCCTCTTCTACATCCTAGCCTTCACAACAGGATTAACTATTTTGCACTTCGTCTTATCAATCATAATAATTTTGATTGCCGTAGTAATCCCTTGTTGCCTCTCAGACATTCTCTTACCTTTCTTCTTCCTAGGGAAGAAAATCAAACATTGCCATTGCGAAACAGGACATTGCTAAGAACATTCTGGGATAAATATAATAGATATCTTTTTTAAGATGAAAACACATGCCCTATTGAATGACTAACAACCTTAATAATTTGTACAGAACGTTTAGGAACCTTGACAAAGTCGAAATGCTAGAATCTGAAAACGAAACAGCTAAAGAATCAGACAATAGGATTAGAAAATACATTGGTGCTATTGGACATGAAATCAGAGGCCCACTTAATGGGTTAATAGGCTTTTGTGAGCTCATAAAAGATAACCCGACTACAGAAAACGTGACAAATTTTATGCCCTATATACTCAGTTCAGCTCAAAAAACACTAGCGATATCATCCTTGATAAGATTAGCCTCATCAACACTTGAAGAACTAAAATTATTATCTAGAGATATAGATGTGACAGAATCCGTAAAAGCAAATATTATCCCCTACACTCACCACCTTGATAAAATAGGTATTAATTTATATCACAATGGGCCTACGAAAATAACAACAAATCAAGAAATGTTTGAATTTGTTATTGGAACAAAATTAGGAGATGCTGTAAAATACGGAAAAGAAGGAAAAATGATAAATATAGGAATTACGAATAATGAGAACTCTATCAAAATTCAAATTGAAAATGACATAGCGAAAGAAAAAAAAGATGGGATTGTAACAAATCAAGGACTAGGAACTTTTATTACAGATGAATCAATACAAAAAATGAATTACACATTTGAAAATTATACAATTCCAAGAGTTGACACTTCAAAAAAGCCCACAACCTTTGGAAATCCAAAATCAACACAACCTTCTACTAAAAATCTTTTTGGCCTTCAAATTACAATCCCAAGAATTGGTGGATTAGAAGAAAAGACCCTAAACCCCTAATCTTATAAATCAATTTCCCGAAATAAATCTATAATAATCCAACCAAGTCACCTAACTCAACTTGCTTTTGGCGGTGGAGGAGTGGGCTTTGATGTTAGAAATTTTAACTCAATTCTGGGTGGAAATAAAAAATGCTTTAGCATTTTACAATAACTAAAAATGACAAGAAAAGACAGAACAATCCCAGAACCAAAACCACTCTTTGTGGAAAGAATGGCAAAACTCCTAAAAGGAAAAGACCTAGAAGAATTCTGGAGAATCTCAAAAGAACCATTAACTCCTTCTATCAGATGTAACACTCTAAAAATCTCGCCAGAAGAATTAAAGAAAAAACTAGAAGATAATAACGATTGGATTTTAGAACAACCCTGGAAAGATTGCCCAGAAGTAATGATAGTAAAAGGAAAAAAACCAACAGGTCATGAAAAAGAAATTCTAAGGGAAGAAGGCCTAGCAAAATTAGCACCCGGAGAACTTGGCAGATGCTTAGAACACATGCTAGGTTATTTTTACGTTCAAGAATTATCCTCATTATTACCAGTAATAGCAATGCCACCACAAGAAGGAGAACTTTACCTTGACATGTGTGCCGCACCAGGATCAAAAACAACACAAGCAGCAGCAAAGATGAACAACAAGGGAACAATCATTGCAAACGAAATGGCAATGGGAAGAATGAGAATCCTCGCCTCAAATTTAGAAAGATGTGGAGTAACAAATACAATCGTGACAAGAAAAGAAGGACAAGCATTAATGAAAAGATTGGCAAAAACAGATTTGCCAAAATTCGATAAAATATCAGTAGACGCCCCTTGTTCAGGAGAAGGAACATTAAGAGGCTCACCAAAAACATTTCTAATGTGGAACATAAACACCGTAAAATACTTATCAAAAGTACAAAAAGAATTATTCCGTGAAGCCTTCAAACAACTAAGAGTTGGCGGAGAATTATTATATTCAACATGTACTCATTCACCAGAAGAAAATGAAGAAGTCGTTGATAAAATGCTTCAAGAATTTGAAGACTCAATAGAAATTATACCAGTAAAACTACCAGCAAAAACAAGAGACGGAATAACAGAATGGGAAGGAAAAAGATATGACGAAAGAGTAAAATTATCTCAAAGACTATATCCACAAGACAACAACACAGAAGGCTTTTTTGTAAGTAGATTCAAAAAATTAAAGGAGGCAAATCTGTAAACCGTCAATGGTCAACAGTAAACTAATAAAATGAGCGCACCAACAGAAACAACAACAATACTAGAAGGAAAAGAATTAAAAAAATTCAAAGAACAACTAGAAGAACAATTCGGAATCACAGAAATCCCCGGTAAAGTAATCAAAAGAGGAAAAGAAAAAGTATTTTTGTTCACTGGAGATTTCACAGAAAAAGAAATGAAAACCCTAGGATATGAAGTCTTTGTAGAAAGAGCAGGAACATATATTGCAAAAGATATGGAAGACGCTTTTAGATTATCAATTGAAGGCTCCCAAATATTCAAAAACCAAATAACAAAAAATATCGTAGAACTAAACGAAGAAGAAATGGACACCTGGATGCACGGAAGCGAAGTCCTAAAAAAAACAGGACTAAAAGGCTACGTTGTAATGAAATACAAAAACGATATGCTAGGTTGCGGAAAAGCCTCAGAACAAAAAATCACAAACTTTATTCCTAAATCTCGAAGATTAAAATATAAGTTAGCTTAGAAATAAATTCTATTTACAATTACAAAGTTATAATTTTTAGCTATCTTTTTATTTAGACGAAGTAAAAATATTTTTCATAATAGCAACGTTATATGAAAAATCTTTTTGCGAGTATAAATGAAAAAGAGCAAAAATTATAACGAAATGACTACCTTGATGCACGGTATGAAGTCCTAAAAAAAACAGGACTAAAAGGCTACGTTGTAATGAAATACAAAAACGATATGCTCGGTTGCGGAAAAGCATCAGAACAAAAAATCACAAATTTTATTCCTAAAAGTAGAAGATTAAAACACAAACTGGCTTAACGCTTTTTCAAAAATAAAATCAGATTTAGATTTTCTTTTTAATTTAAAACCATTTTTCTCCAAAACCCTATGTGAAGCAATGTTTTCTCCAGAAACTTCTGCAATTAATTTGAAATTCCCGACTTCTCTTGAAATCTTTTCTAAAAATAATTTTATTGCTAAAGTGGCAAAACCTTTCCCACAATTTCTATTTGAAATCCAATAGCCTATTTTACCGATTTTTTTATTATGATCAATATTTCCGATACCAATAGTTCCAATGATTTCATTTTTATTATTAATAATAGCATATAAAATAAATAATGGGCTTTCCAACGAATACATTTTTTTATACTCTTTTATCCAATTGCGCATATATTCTAAAGTAATTTCCTTATGTTCAACATTTACTCCTGTTTCTTTAAGACTTTCTTCATTCAAAAATAAACTTTTTAAATTCTTTGCATCTTTTAAAAATAATTTCCTCAACTTCATTTATCAAATAAATCATGAAACTTTAAATAATTAATCTCAAAAATAAAAGCTATTTCTCCCTACCCAATTTTAACTCATTTTTAAAAAACTTGGCCCAAAAACTAATCTAGATAATTAAACTGCCTTGGGGGTGACCGGGGGAACGGACAGTGGGGGTGAGAATCTTCTGGCGCCCTCAATTACAACCTTCTTGGCGACACGGAGTTTGAATAGGGCGGGCTGGCCTTAAAATATTAAAAAGATAAAATTAAGTATACCATTCAACAAAATTACTCTTCCGCCGAACATTCTTCACACCGACTATCTCTAACTTCAAATTCCTCTTTAGAACAATCTAACCAGTTACCACACTTACGACACTTGAAATTCATATACTCATACATAGCAGAACAAGCATAAATTCAATAATATGCCTTATCAACTTTTTGGGATAAAAATACACTGCTATTTTTCAAGAATAGACCTCACATTAGAGTCAAAAAAAGAAACAAACTTATCATAATCTTCAAAAACCTCATTTCTAGCTCGCCCTTTAATTGCAGAAGCCGCTACCTCTCTCAATGCCAAATAACTACGAGCAACAGAAGAAATCGAATAATCCCAATTCAAAAAACTCTCTCTCACTTTATCATTAAATGTTTCATTAAATTTCTTAATATACTTCACCTTTGTTTCATCAGAAGTGTTCAAGTCAGAAATAGACATCATAGTTTGTTTTAATAAATGAAAATCTAATTCTTCCAAAGATAGATTTCGATTAAGCAAACAACCAGAATCAATAGGAATTACCTTAGAATGCCCTTCAACTAAAAAATTCTTCAAATGAGGGTCTGAATGCAAATACATTGGATCTCTTTTTTTATGAGCAACTTTTCTAATAGTATTATACACATCTAAAAAATTATCGAACAAAGACATAGAATCCTTTTTATCCAAAAATTGCCTTACAGATTTTGAATTTTTAATATATTTCCAAGAAATTGAATTATCAGAAATTCCCTCAAAATTCAATGTCGGGATTCCTTCCCTGGCCCAATAATACGAGGTCCAAGCTTCTCTCTTTAAATAATCGGAGCCCTCTTTGGCAAACGCTCTATGATAATTCATCGGAGCCTGTTTTATAAATTTATGAAATACTTTCTTTTCAATTTCCTTCAAAGGAGAATTAGAAATAGCGAAAACAGTTTTTCTAAAAATATCTTTTTCAGCATTGACAATAACTTCCGAGTGCATTGCCCCAGTGTCCAATGTTACTTCAAGTCCCATAATAAAGAAGCATATAACCAATATTTAAATATTTCTTCACTAAAACTAACACAAATCCTCTTCTAACAAAACTTTATAACTCGGCTTTCTCTCTCTAAGACATGAACAAAGAATCAATAATCAAAGCCGGAAGCATCTGTTCAGAAGTAAAAAAATGGATTAGACCCCAAATCAAAAAAGGAGATTTACTTTTAGATATCGCAGATAAAATAGAAGATAAAATAAAAGAACTAGGAGGCCTTCCAGCATTCCCAACAAACCTTTCAATCAATGAACAAGCAGCACATTACACACCAACCTGGAACGACGAATCAACAGCACACGGATTAATCAAAGTAGATTTTGGCATTCACGTAGATGGATGGATTGCAGACAACGCCTTCTCATTAGACCTTGAAGGAACAAATGAAAACGAAAAACTAATCGAAGCAAGTCAAAAAGCACTTGAAGCAGTTGAAAAAAATATCAATTCAGAATTAACAATTGGAGAACTTGGCAAAATCATAGAAGACACTATTAACTCCTACGGGTTCAACCCAATTGCAAACCTTTCGGGACACTCAATGGAACAATACAATTTACATGCAGGAGTTTCAGTCTCAAATATGAACAATCACTCAACTAAAAAGTTCGGAACTGGACTTTACGCTTCAGAACCATTTGTAACAAACGGAAACGGAATAGTTCACGATGGAGCCAAAGGAAACATCTACGCCTTTGTTCAAGATAAACAACCAAGAAATCCTAATGCAAGAAAAATTTTAGAATTCATTAAAGATGAATTTGGAGACCTACCCTTTGCAAGTAGATGGATTGTTAAAAAATTCGGTAATAAATCAAGAATATCATTAATGCAATTAGAACGTGAAGGAATTCTCCATCATTATGCAATTCTAACAGAAGCAAAAGGAAAGTTGGTTTCCCAAACAGAAAACACTTTTTTAGTATCTCCGGAAGAAGTTATGATAACAACAAAATAAAAAGACAATTTCTCTCAAAGATTTCTAAATTCAAAATAAATAATACACATAGTGTCCAAAGATAAGTCATTAATATAATAACAATATCCGTTCGCGCTGCGTGCAAATAGTAATCAGATTTACAGAGAAGCTAATGATTAATCTCCATACCAAAATTAATTATTCACCAAAGAATTAAACTCAATATGAAAACCAGATAACTCAACAGGTCGTAGGTGGAGGAAGAGGTGGGCCTCTGTGATTAAAACTTCCCATTTTAATGCATACCACGGGAGGAAATAACAAAATCTAAGATTTTGTAATAATTTCAAAATAAAAAATAAAAAATTTAGATAATCACCAAAATAAACAGCCCATACTTAATTACCTAAATAAATCCACCTTTACAAATCTTACAACAACTTATCCAAAGAATCCTTATCCTTAGCAACAACAGCTTTCTTCTCAGTTACAACTATTGGCCTCTGAAGAATCTTTGGATACCGAACAAGAATATCAATCTTCTCATCATCACTCAAATCCTGCCCACGAATATTAGCCTTATAATCAATATCCCCCGTCCTCAAAATTTGATTAACATTCAAATCCCCTTTCTTTAAAATTTCCAAAATATCTTCACGAATTAAACCCTCATTTAAATATTCATAATTAAAATAATCAATATTTGCATCCTCCAAAAATTTCACAGCTGTTCTACATTTAGAACAATTAGAATTAAAATAAACTTTAGTCGCCATAAAAAACAATAGAAACATTGATTTAAATTATTTATGAAAAGCTCTTAAAAAAAACAAAATATTCACAATTTATTTTCAACTCAAAAACCAGCTAATAAAATTTGTATTGATTAATAGGGATTCAAGTGGGTGGGCACTACCAAAAACGAGTTAACAGCTTTGTATTAATTACCGAAAAAAATATCAACGATATTTATAAAAAATAGTTCATTTTCACTAAGAAATACTGTTCGCTGCCACTCAATAACATATTTAATTATCCCTCGCGGTGCATGCAAATAACAAATTATAGACAGAATATTTTTTGAAAATCGAACTTGTCAGTATTGTGCAAAAAACAAACGCACCCTTCATGCACGCACTGTGAGGGATAATTTAAACATATCAATACTGAGCGATAGCAAAGCAATTATTAAAAATATTAGTGTCAACTACCCCTAGAAATAAAACTAAAAAACCTATAGATTAACGAGTAAACCACAAAAATAAACAACTGTATATCCCAACATCCAGAACAAAAACCTTAATAAGTGAGTTCACTTAAAATAACTATGACAAATATAACCTTATCAATGGAAAACGAAACCTATTCGGCAATGAAAAAATATTCCGAAATTAAATGGAGCGAATTCATACGAAAAGCCATAAAACAAAGAATAGAAGAATTAGACAAAATAGAACAATCAAGAAACAATGAAGGAATTCTTACAATGTTAGCATCGGAACACACATTAAAAAAAGACTGGGATAATAAAAAAGACGAACGGTGGGACCATGTATAAACAAGGAGATATTATCCTTATGCCATTTCCATATTCAGACTTAACAGGCTCAAAAAAACGCCCAGCAATAATAATCTCAAATTCAAGACTAAAAGGCGACGACTTCATCTGCGCATTAATAACATCAAACACCCCAAAAGAAGGACTCCTAATAAAAAAAGATTCATTCGAAAATGGAACCCTCCCCTTTCAAAGCTGGATAAAACCACAAAGAATATTCACAATAGACAAAAAAATAATAATAAAGAAATTAGCCAATATCAACAACACATTCTACAAAAAATTAGAACAAGGAATATTTAATTATATCAAGAAGGAATAATAATATAGCTTAATCTATTAGTTATAACATATCAAAGACATTTAACTATAAAAAAATATTATAAAAATTAATCTATCTTTTGATATCTTCTAAAATCAATCAATTTAACGTCTCTCCTTTTTTTAGAATACATTGCATTATCCTTATTCCTAGAGTCTGGCATATAATAGTTGAACTTTTCAGTTTTTCTCAATTCTAAAAACCATAAATCAAGAGCTTCACCATATTTATCCAATTTATTGATATTAATATAATCTTCATTCAAATAATCCATGACAAAAGCTGGCCAAACCTCACCCAAATTATCTTTTATAGCATAAAGACCTTTAGGCTCAGGAACAGAAACTCCCCCATCAAAGAATTCTCTTGCAATTCTATATTCTTTAAATGGAATCACCAAATCTTTCAAAAGATTATTACTAAAAGCGTCCTCTTTACTTATCTTGGCAGCATATCCACTAATCAAAAAGATATTAGCTTCAGTCCCACTTTTATTAATCAAATCTCTTTCTAAGTGAAAATCTCCGAACAATTCTAAATCATTAAGTCGTTTCATAAAATAAACAATAAATAATCCCTATAAAAATATTATTGCAATAAAACAATAGTAACCAGAAAAATATAATTTAACCCATGTCAATCAAAAACCTTTCATACACACACCGCGAGGGATAATTTAACTACCTTAATAATCGAGCTTGCGAGACAACTTTTTCAAAAAATATAAAATACATTAATTTTTAATTCTTAGCAAAAAATCACTTCTTAGAAGCCTTTTTCTTACCTTCAATCTCTTTAACCTTACTTTTAACGTTTCCTTCAACCTTCTCATCCTTAGTCTCAACTTCATCAACTTTTGCCTTAACCTTATCCATATCTTTCTTAGGCAAACTCTTCAGAACATCATCCATATCAGGCATTTTAGGCATAGAGCCATTTCCTTGAACATCATCGTCAGACTTCTGACTACGAATAGTTTCAAAACCTCTAGCAAAATCATCAGCAGTAATTGTAACCTTCTTCAAATCTTCTTCTTTATAATGTCTCTTGATCGAATTAATTCCAGAATTTCGACAAACAGCATCAATATCAGCACCAGTCCAACCTTCAGACTCAACAGACATCTTTTTCAAATCAATACCCTTTTCGAGTGGCATTTTAGCCGTATGAACTTTAAAAATTTCTTCACGAGTCTCTAAATCAGGATTAAACAATTCAACATGCGAATCAATTCTTCCAGGTCTTAAAACCGCAGGATCAATTAAATCTCTTCTATTAGTAGCAGCAACAATCATTACATTTTCCAAATCTTCAACACCATCAAGCTCAGTTAAAATTTGATTAACAACTTTCTCTGAAGAATTTCCACCCATACCAGAACCACGAACTTTTGCAATCGAATCGAATTCATCGAAGAAAATAATAGAAGGTGAAACTTGCTTTGCTTTCTTAAAAATTTCACGAACATGTTTCTCACTTTCTCCAACCCATTTTGAAATTAATTCAGGCCCTTTAATTGAAATAAAATTTGCATTTGATTCAGTAGCTACAGCCTTAGCCAAAAGAGTCTTACCCGTTCCAGGTGGTCCATATAACAAAACTCCTTTTGAAGGTTTAATTCCAGCAGCAGCATATAATTCAGGACGAAGTAGTGGCAATTCAACCAATTCTCTTAATTTTTCTTTAGCTTTCTTAAGCCCACCAACATCTTCCCATTTAACATTTGGTTTTTTAATCAAAACTTCTCTCATAGCAGAAGGTTCAACCATTTTCATAGCATAAACGAAATCAGATCTTTTAACAACTAAGTGAGACAATAATTCTTCTCTTTTTTCCATAATCTCTTTTTCTTCAACACTCAAAAGCGCACCTTCCTTCAAATTCTTATCTTCAACACCTTGGTCCTCCATATCTTCAGCAAGAGCCATAATTTCAGCGTAAAAAGGCTTTACAGAATGAAGAGCTGCTTCCTTACACAAAACTTCCAAATCAGCACCAGTAAAACCAATTGTTTTATTTGAAAATTCTGTCAAAATCGCTTGCTTATCATCAAGTGGCATATTCCTAGAATGAATTTCTAAAATCTTATAACGACCCTCTTCAGTTGGAGGATTGATTCGGAGTTCCCGATCAAATCTACCAGGACGACGAAGTGCTTCATCTAAATCATCAGGTCTATTCGTCGCAGCCATAACAACAACTTGTCCACGACTCTTCAAACCATCCATCAAAGTTAATAATTGCGCAACAACTCTCTTCTCAGCTTGATCACTACTCTCTCCTCTCTTCGGAGCAATAGCATCAATCTCATCAATAAAAATAATCGCAGGTGCATTCTTTTGTGCTTCTTCAAACTTAGCACGAAGATTTTCTTCTGAACCACCATGATATTTACTCATAATTTCAGGCCCAGCGATTGAAATAAATTTAGCATCAGTTTCAGTAGCAACAGCTTTAGCAAGAAGAGTTTTACCTGTTCCAGGAGGCCCAGTTAACAAAACACCCTTAGGCGCACTAACTCCTAACTTTTCAAAAATCTTGGGATGCTTCATTGGGAACTCTACCATCTCACGAATCTTAGTAATCTCTTCTTCAAGTCCACCAATATCTTCATAATGGACATTTACTCCACTGCCTTCACCAATTGAATCTGATATGGTGATTTTTGTTTTATCATCAACCAAACCTAATTCTAAAGTTTTAGGCATAATCTTTGAGATAGAACAAATTAATTTTTCACCATTACTCAAAGGAACTCTTGTTCTTTGACCAACCGTTACAGGAGCCCCAGTAAAAGCAGTCCTGAAGATATGTTCATTTCGAGGATCCTTCAAACTTGGAATAATACTTTGTTGCATTTCTTCAACTGCAATATTTTCATTTTCTAAAACTGAGATTTCAATTGAACGAAGTGCCTTTACCTCAACCGTACTTAGAACAGCAGCTATCTTTTCTCCAAGAGAAATCCCTAAGACATGTCTTGTTTCACCATCAATACCAATATTCCCAGAAGCTTCATCAATTGACCTAATAGCTCTAAAGATCATCTTCTTTGAGTTACCAACCTCAACTAAACTTCCAGAATTAATTCCCATTGTTTCCATATCTTTATTTGAAATAGAAACTAAATTTTTTCCTCTATACTCTTGCTTTGCTTCTACAACTTCAAACATTATTTTTCCTTCTTTCATCTGCTAAAAGAAACCTCCAAAATTCCATTATTAAACCATGACTCAAAACCTTTTGTTCTGATTTTTTCAGAGAGAGGAAACTCTGAAATAACTTTATTGCCTTCTTTAACTTCTAAAATCTTTTTTCCAGTAGCAGATGTTCCACCATAATTATCCTCTACAATTTCATCTGTAACACTTGCATAAACATCTTTCTTCCCAGAAAAATCAAAGATAAAATAAATTTTCTTTTTAGTAGAAATATTATCTAAAAGAGCTTTCCCAAAAGCACCACTTTGAGTTTTACGAGTAGTTCTTCTTTTACCATCAGGACCGATAGTAGATTGTTCTACAAAACTGTCACCACCAGATAACTTACGGAATAACTCTTCAATACTTCCACCAAAAACATCATCTCCAAACATTGTAATTATACTATTTTGTTTTGATTAATAAATTTTCCTACGAAAACGTTCTTAACCAAAATAAGTTCCTCCCTTGTTTTCAATTGCAGACTTAGCATTATTCAAAAATTGTTCCTCAATCTTCTTATAAGTTTCAATAGATTGTTTCGTAACACTTGGACGAACCTTCTTCTTAGCTCCCTCAAAATGACTTTTCTTAACAGTCTTAGCCTCTAAATCTTCACGTAACGCAACCATTGCAGCTTCACGAGTAAATGCTTCTAAATCAGCACCAGTAAATCCTTCTGTTGATTTAGCTAATTCACCAATAGAAACGTCTCTGGAAAGAGGCATCTTCTTAGTATGAACCTTCAAAATCATTTCACGACCTTCAACGCTTGGAGCATTCACAAGTAGAATCTTATCAAATCTTCCAGGTCGAAGAAGTGCAGTATCTAACATATCGGGTCTATTTGTTGCAGCAACAACTAGGACATCTTTCATATCTTCAATCCCATCCATTTCAGACAATAATTGATTTAGAACTCTTTCTGTAACCTTATTCTGGTCTGTCCCACGTCTCCCAGCAATAGAATCAATTTCGTCAAAGAAAATAATACAAGGTGAAACTTGTCTAGCTTTTTCAAAAATCTTTCTCACACCTTCTTCAGACTTTCCAACCCACATTGAAAGTAATGCCGGTCCTTTAATTTGAATAAAATTCGCTTCCGATTCTTTAGCAACAGCTTTTGCAAGAAGAGTCTTACCTGTTCCAGGAGGTCCATATAACAGAATCCCTCGAGAAGGTCTAATTCCCATTCTAGCAAAACTCTCAGGATGCTTCATTGGCCATTCAACAGCTTCCTTCAAATCTCTCTTAATATCCTCAAGCCCACCAACATTATCCCAACTAACATTTGGAGCTTCAACTAAAACTTCTCTCATTGCAGACGGTCTAACAACTTTCAAAGCAGCTTCAAAATCCTGTTTCTTGATTATAAGCTTTTCTAGAACTTCCATTGGAATATCTTCTTCATCAAGCTTAAGATTATCTAAATTATTTCTAAGAACATTCATAGCAGATTCCTTAGTCAAAGCTTCCAAATCAGCACCAACAAAACCATGAGTCTTATTAGCGAAATATCCCAAATCAACATTCCTATGTAGCGGCATTCCTCTTGAATGAATTTTCAAAGTAACTAAACGACCCTTCTTGTCTGGAACACCAATCTCAATCTCACGATCAAATCTACCAGGCCTACGAAGTGCAGGGTCTAAAGCATCAACTCGATTAGTTGCACCAATCACGATAACTCTACCCCTTGCATTCAAACCATCCATCATAGTCAACAACTGCGAAACAACTCTTCTTTCGACTTCTCCATTAGTCTCTTCTCTCTTGGGAGCAATAGCATCAATCTCATCAATAAAAATAATAGACGGCGCATTCTTTTCAGCCTCCTCAAAAATTCCTCTAATCTTCTTTTCAGATTCACCATAAAATTTACTCATAATCTCCGGACCATTCAACAAAATAAAATGTGAATCAGTTTCAGTAGCAACAGCCTTAGCTAAAAGAGTTTTACCAGTTCCAGGAGGCCCATGTAAAAGAACACCCTTCGGTGGAGTCACTCCAAGTCTATTGAAAATTTCAGGATGTTTCATTGGAATCTCAACCATCTCACGAACCTTCTTAATCTCCTCATCAAGTCCACCAATATCTTCATAATTAATAGACGGAATCTTATCATCAAGTACATCAAGAGCTTTTGGATTCAAAACAACTTCAGTATTTTCAGTAACAATAACAGGCACATTCGGATTAGTAGAAACAACCGCAAACTTAATTTGTGCGACTCCACCACCTAACTGTCCACCAATGCCCATGTTCCCAAGAATATCTCCTAAATTTCCAAAAACATCATTCAAATCTCCAAGTTCTTCAGTCATCAAATCCTTTCTTCTTTGAACTCCACCTAAAACAAAAACATCTCCCTTAATAAGAGTTCTACCAAGAAGTCCTTTTCTTAAATTGTCCGAGTCACCCTGAACCATAACACCCTTTTGTGCAGGAGCAATCACAATCTTCTTTGCCTCTCTAATTTCAGTTTTCTCAAGAACAATTTCATCTCCAATAGAAACTCCAGCATTCTTTCGAAGCACCCCATCAATTCTAATAATACCTTCACCAATATCCGCAGGATAAGCCCTGTCAGCAATAGCAACAGTAGATTTAACACCCTTAATCAGAATAGCATCACCACGTTTAATTCCAAGGCTATCCAGAACACTCATATCTACCCGAGCAATTCCTTTGTAAGCATCATCCTGTAAAGACTCAGCTACCTTCAACCTCATTTCGTTCCCCTTAACATTAATCTCTTCTCTACTCATCTTTCTTCTCCATATCTTTAAACGTTAAACTCAACCGCCCTGCATCCTCAAAACAAAGACGAACCATATCATTCATCAGACTCTCAGAGTCTTGCATAAACGAAACAATCTCCTTTGGAATTGAAACCGCATAACTGTTACCAACAATCCTCATCTTCACTTTATATTCCTTTTGCCGAAGTTCCTTAAACTTTCTATATTCCTCTTCATCAGCAGGATGAATAATCTTATCATGACCCATTGGGCAAATCAAAGCACGAAGACCAAAACCATTTCTGATAACCTTAGCCTTTTGCATGGGAGCATTACACTTCTTACATAATATTGTGTGCTCAAATATATCCATTGTGTATCTGCCCTGTGTATACAGAATAGATATACCTAGACTATTTAAAGATTCTGGCGAAAACTTGCGGAGAACTGAGAAGAAATGCCAACAGTCTACAGCTAACGGCTAACCGCTAAAAACCAATTAGATATTTAACTCGATAACTCCAATACAAAATTTCGTTAAAACTTTCCCCCGACGGTTTTACATTGAAAACTTTACCAAGGGTTTTCAACTGTCTGTAAAGTTGTCCACAATCGATTTAACCTGCCTGAAATTTTCGGCTAAACAAAGTTTACTTTGTTTTCCCATAAGCCAAAGCAAATGGTTTCTAGCCATATTCCAAAAGTGAATGGTAATTTGACATAAACCCAAGTGAATAGTGCCTGACTAGCCAGATTACAAGAAACAATATTCAACTCAAATAAGTCTCAATTGGGCGTTTGGAGCCGAACAGTATATGCACGCACCGCGAGGGATAATTCAATATATTTTGGAAATAATTGGGGTGGGCAGCCACAAGTTGGGTGGGGTCTTAATATCAATAATTGCCAAAAACTGCCTTTGCCTTATCTGCCCTGCGGTCTGCAGCCTATTCCTCTTCCTCAACCTTCTCCATCTCTAAATCAACATATCCCAGAATTGTATTTGAATTAACTTCCAACATTAAATTCATCACATCATAAGTCCCATCAGCCTTCTCTTTCATAACCACTTTCATCAATCCCCCCAAAGCCTTTTCATCAGGAAGATACAATTTATCCCCCTCAAATCTATAGCTAGCTTCAATATCCCCATTCTTTTTCAGCTCCTCACTTACAAGATAAGCAACATGAGGCTGAGAAAAAAACATCATCTTCAAAGTATCCATAGGACCTTCCTTTTCAAAAACATCAAACCAATCAATCCCCAAATTATATTCAAGACTTACCTTCTTCCCTTCCTGTTCTTTCATTTTTAACATATAAGCATCATTGCCCCATTCAGCCCCATAAGAAGAAAAAGAATCAAGCCGAATAGAATCTCCCTCGACAGTAGAAAGACACTTCACAGACCCCTTCTTTCCAAATGCCTCTTCCATATATGTATTTCCCCGCCTAGAGAACCTCAGCTGTCCCAATCCCCCTAAATCATAATCAAAAGAATCCTTATTGCCCTCAACCTCCCCAATCTTACCCAACAACCATCCAGCAGATACATTGTACTTTGCCTTTGCCTCTTGAGCAAAGCTTGGAGCAGAAAAAAGAACAGAAGCCCCAAAAAGCAAAGTCACTAAACTTTTCCTCATAATAAATCAATGGAATTTCCCCTTTTAACTATAAGTGTTAACTGAAAGGTAATCCTAAAAACATTATAAATGAATATTCTTACCATTAATCCACACAACTTAAAAACCCCAAAAGCCATTATATGTTATGGTAGACCCAACCAATATAAGTGATCAAATTATACTAGATATTGCAACATCAAACTCAGATAAACTCAATAATCTTCCAACTACTATTGATGGTGTTATTTTTTCCAGTCCTATTTTAACAATTGCTGCACTTGCAATCTCTATAACTCTATGGATTTGGCTTTATAGATTACTAAGGACAGCAATCAAATCAAAAGCAATTGATGGTATGGCCGATAAAATCATAATTACTCTTCTATTTTTTATAACTGGTGGAATTGGATCAATAATCTACCTAAAAATTAAGATTAATAACAAATCAAAAAATAAACACCCAGCTTACGAAAAAAAATCTAAAAAAAAGACAAGCACCTCAAAATTAAAAAAATTCTTAGAAAAATTCTGGTTCATTGTTTGGCAAGACGACTCATTAAAAGGTTGGATTATATCGCTAATCTTTTTATTTGTAGTAATCAAACTAATCTTTTTCCCACTTATGAGCGCAGTTACAGGGACCGCTCTACCACTAGTAATCGTAGAATCCTGCTCAATGTATCACGACGGAAACCTACTTTCAAATTTCGACGACTGGTTCAAAGAACATGATCTAAAATACTTTGAATATCAAGTTAACAAGAAAGCATTTGAAGAATTCCCATTCAAAAAAGGATTCAACAAAGGAGACATCTTATTTATTACAGGAGCAAAACCAGAGAAGTTAGAGGTCGGTGATATAGTAATCTTCTCAGCAAATTATCGAAACCCCGTTATCCACAGAATCATCAGTATTAAACAAGAAGGTGATGAATATATCTTCTCAACTCTTGGAGATAACAACAACGGACAAATTGAATTCGAGAAAAGAATATCAGAAGATCAATTAGTAGGAAAAGCTCGAGCAAACATAGCTCCATTCCTAGGATGGGGTAAATTAATATTTTTCGAGCATCAAAGATATCCTCAGGAAAGAGGCTTTTGCCAGCAAAATTAAACACTTCTAAAGAATAAGAAACTATATAAACAAAACTTTCATAAAGTAATCTATGGAATTTTGCCCTAAATATTCCTCTCGAGAAACTTTTCCAAAGGTTTCGAGATAATTGAGGAATGTTTTCAAAATCCAAAAGGAAAAAAAGAAAAATGGAATTTTGCCCAAAATGTGGAGCCGTTTTAATGGCCAAAGTAAAAAACAGCGCTTGCCCGAGATGTGGATACACACAAAAGGGTGTTGTTGCACTAAAGTCTTCTGAAAAAATTGAAGTAGCGACTGACATTCCCATTGTAAAAACAAATGATAGTCCGAACCCAATTGTAAAAGAAAAATGCCACGAATGTGGACACGGAAAATGTTTTACTTGGGTTATGCAGACAAGAGCCTCAGATGAACCCCCAACGACATTCTTCAAATGTGTTAAATGCGAACATACAAGAAGAGAATACCGATAGTTCTATTTCTTTTTGATTCTCTTGAATATAAGTGTTTTTTAATGAATAAATGTTATTTTTTTAATGTCTAAAGTTACAGATAGCATTGGCCTTAAGTATGAAAGGCATTTAGAAGATAGTTTGTCAGACTTAATATGTACTTCAAGTAATTTAAGTGTTCCAGATTTTTATAATTCAAATTTAAATTTTTGGATTGAAGCAAAAGTTGGAAATGTTTTATGGGGACCAAGAATAAAAGAATATCAGGTTAAAGGATTCAGGGACTTGGAGGCTCCTGTTTTTTATGCACTTGGATTTCATAATTTTCATGATGCTGGGAAGAGGTTAATTCAAAAGACAGAGCGAGGTCGTCAATCTTTTTTAGATAAAAATATGAAAATTTTGGAAACTTATTTTATTTCTGATGAATTAATTGAGAAGATTTGGGACAATGAAGGAAGAATCTCTGCTAATACTGGATATAGCTATTGTATGGTTAAGAAGGGCATATTAAATAATATTTTTCAAAATAGAAAATTTAAGAGAAGTGGTGTTATTATTTCTTCTCCTGAACTTTTTTATGGATATAATAAAGAGGATTTTTTGGTTGAACAATTTGATACTGGAGGTGTTTTCTTGAGAAAAAAAGATGAAGCTGTTGTTGATTATTTGAAAAAATCTTTCTTTAAGTTATAGAAAAAAATATGGCCCCGACGGGATTCGAACCCGCGACACCTAGATTAAGAGTCTAGTGCTCTGACCAGGCTGAGCTACGAAGCCATTCATACAGCGAGTAGTCAGATTGGTCATTGAGAAGATCTTTAATTCTTCTTCTTTGACCAGGCTGAGCTACGAAGCCATATATGCTCAATGAATTAATTAGAAAATATTAATTTAAAAAACTATTCATTTCATTCATCACCCAAAAATTCAACAGGGCTTCGCCCCTGACCCTTTTTATGTTTAAAGAACTCTATTTGTCTCATTCTCTTCAAAACCTTCTCATAACTCCCCTTATCAGCAAGAATCTCCCTCTTATCATGAGACAGTAACCTAAAATCATAATCCTGAGGCTGTCCTTCAATTTTGCCCTTCCCATGATAATCTTTCCAGTAGGCACTCTCTGATTTTTTTCTATATTGTAAAACCATTATTTACTTTTTTAATAAAACAATTCTTAACTTACCACCAATAAAATCAACTTCAGACTCCTCTTTCTCTATTAATGGCAAACTTGAACTATATGAAAAACTTTTAGAACTCTTCTCAAAACTTCGAAACCCTTCCTTTTCAGACCTTTCTTCAGATTCAGTTTTAGCACTAATAGACACATAATCCTCTTGGATATCCACATTAATATCATCACGCTTGAACCCTGAGAGATCAAACTCTATAAAAATCCTATCGATTTCTTCCCTAATCATAAAAATGACAATAAACAAAAAAACATAAGTTTTATCACAAACTAGGGATAAAAAAACAACATAAAAACCTCTAAAAACAAGAAGAAAATCAATATTTCATAACACATTCTGTTAATAACAGAAAATTCTACTGCATATTTATTTCTGTATAGAGTTGAAAAAGCATTCTGCATATAAATTTTTAGCCCTCAAAACAAATAAACAACTTGCATAATAATCTCTATTATAAAACTACTCAAGCAAATTAAATATTAGTTTCTGTCTCAAAACCAACAAAGCAAATTACATATTTGGCTCTATTTCTTTTTTCTCATTCAGAGTCTGGTAGCGATCACCCCTTTGATCACTTATCTTATTAAGCCCTGAATAGACTCAATAGCATCCGCAACTTCCTTACCTTTTGGAGTCAATGCAATTAATTTAATTCGACCTTTCTTGTCGAATTCAACCAATTTCAGTTCCTCAAGCGTCTGCAGTATTTTTACCGCATGGCTGTAAGTACAGTCTACTTCTTTAGCTAGTACACTACCATACCTCATCCGCGTATTTTTCTTCAAAGAAACAAGCATCATAGCTGGTTTTCTTCGAAAAAAGATATCTAAATTATCTTTCATTTTCGAATTGGGTATGTTTAATTGTATATATTCAAAAGAGTATTTGCTTATAAATATTTTCAAAACTAAATGTCAGCACGACGAGTGACAACAAATTGAAAATATTTACAATAGAAAATATTCTGAGTTTCCCAATCGAAGAATATAATTTTCTATTGTTAAAAATAAACACCAATAAATAAGCACACGGATTAAAGAGACTTCGGAGATAAAACAAATATACAAACACACATACCTTAACCCCTTAAATCCCAAAAATCCGTGTGCAAAAATGCCTTCTGCATAGATAATGAGGAAATTCTATTCCTATAACCCAAAAACCCACCTCCAAATAACAAAAATACTTAAAAGCAAAAAAATAATTCTAATATAGAGAACAATGGAAATAGAAAAAAAATTTTTATTAAAACAGGGCATAAAAATATTTGCGAACAGAGAATTCTTCCCACAAATGAATGCCTTAAAGAAACAAATAAAAGATAAAGGGAAAAGAATCATTCAATCATACCTACCTTTAGAACTTCTTAATGAAATAAAAGAAAAACTAACCATTCAAATCAAATTTCAACCAAACGAAATTAGACTTAGAAAAGTAAAGCGTAAATATACGATTTGTTTCAAATCAGGTGGAAAAACAAAAAGAAGTGAATTTGAAAAAACTGTTTCCCAAGAATTCTATGATGAATACAAACCAAAATTTATTGGTTCTCTTGAAAAATACAGATTAAGAAAATTAGTAAAAGATAATGAAGTAGATGTTGACTATTATCCAAAAATCAATATTATTACTTGTGAAATGGAAGTAGAGAATGAGAACGACTTAGACAGAATCCCAAGATTTGGTAAAGATATTTCTGAAGATCCAGAATTTTCAAACAAGCAATTAGCAAAATAAACTTCTTAAGTACCTAACCTGACCTGAAATAACAATTTTCGAATGATCGAATGATCGAATGATCGAAATAAAAAGACTTTAAAATAAATACTCTCTTTATTCTTATACATAAAATGCCAAAAAAACCAACAAACGAACAAAAGGCAGTAGAATCTTTCTTTGATGATAATCAAGATACTAAAAGAAGAACCGAAAAAAATCAATCTGCAGAAAGATCAAGAGAAGAAATTCTAAAAATAACAACTAAAAAAACAGTTGAAAATCAACCCACAAAAATTACCTCTAAAAGAACTATCGAGAAAACAAGCTCAAGAGCCCTACCCTCTGAATTAACCACAATAGAAAAACAAGGTATTGTTAAAAAGAAAACTGCAAGAAAAAAAGCTGCAAGAAAAAAAACTACAAAAAAGAAAATAGTTGCAAGAAAAAAAACAGCAAGAAGAACAACAGTAAAAGAAATAACCTATTCTATTCCAAATATTCTTCTTAAAAAAGGAGGCTACGAATTAATAATCACAGAAAAACCTCAAGCTGCATTAAAAATTTCTTCAGCTCTGGGTTCTGCAACAAAAAGAGAACTCGTTAAAGGTGTGCCTTATTATGATGTGAAAAGAAACGGCAAACAAATTATTGTGGCCTGTGCCGTTGGTCATCTATTCACATTAAAACAAATGGAACCCGGCTCTCACGTGCCAGTATTCAATGTCGATTGGGTTCCAAACTATCTAGTACGAAAAGGCGACTTCACAAAAAGATATTATGATACACTTCTAACACTTGCAAAAAATGCAGGCTCAATAACTGTGGCAACAGATTTTGACATAGAAGGTGAAGTTATTGGTACAAATGTTGTAAGATTAATTTGTAACCAACCAGACGCAAGCAGAATGAAATTCTCAACATTAACAGATAAAGAACTTAACAACGCTTATAACAACAAGTTACCCACTCTAAATTGGGGAGCAGAAATTGCAGGTGAAGCAAGACATTATATAGATTGGTATTATGGTATCAATTTGTCCCGAGCTCTAATGAACGCAATAAAAACAACTGGGAAATTCAAAATTATGTCTATCGGTCGAATCCAAGGACCAACCTTAGCCTTAATTGTAAAAAAAGAAAGAGAAATTAACGCATTCAAGCCAGAAACATATTGGCAAGTATTTGCAACTCTAGAAAAACCAAAAGTAGAATTAAAACATACAAAAGATATTTTCGACAAAAAAGAATTAGAAAGATTCAATGACCTAACTGGGAAAACAGGGATAGCAGAAACTAAGATAACAGAACAAAGTGTAGCCCCAAATCCTCCATTTAACTTAACAACTTTACAAACAGAAGCCTACAAGCTCTACGGAATAACTCCCTCAAATACACTTAGAGCCGCACAATCATTATATTTAGCAGGACTAATTTCATACCCAAGAACATCCTCACAAAAACTACCCGAATCAATTGACTACAAAACAATATTACAAACTCTAAAAATCAGGTACAAAGTTCCAGCACTAATAACAAAAGAAAAACCAATAGAAGGCCCAAAAAACGATCCAGCACATCCCTCAATCTACCCAACAGGAAACAAGCCACCTGTATTAGCTGGTGACGAAGAAAAAATTTACAACCTGATTGTATACAGATTCCTAGCTTTATTCTGTGACAATGCATTCCTAGAGAAAAAAAGAATATCTGCTGTATTCGATGGTGGCACCTTCTCAAAGAACGGTCAAGAAATCAAGAAAAAAGCCTGGATGGAATTCTATCCAACAAAAACAAAAGAAGAACAAATTCCAACAGTAGAAGGAGAAGTAAAGGTGAAAGCTTCGCGAACAGAAGAAAAAGAAACACAACCTCCAAAAAGATTTTCACAAGCCTCAATCCTGTCAGAGCTTGAGAAAAGAAATCTCGGAACAAAAGCAACAAGGGCAGCAATTCTAGATACACTCTATGATAGAGGTTACATTAAAGAAAAATCAATCGAAGCAACACCACTTGGAATATCATTAATAGAAACACTAGAAAGGTATTCACCAATCATTATAGATGAAGACCTAACAAAAGGACTCCAAGATGAAATGGACGATATGGCAGAATCAAAAGAAAAACCAATAAAAGAAAAAGAAAGAATAATCGAGAAAGCAATGTCTACAATTATAGAAATCGCAAAAGACTTTGAAAAAAATGAAAAATCAATCGGTAAAGAATTAGTAGGTGCCCAAGAAAAACAAAGAGAAATAGAAAAAGAAGAAAACAAACTAATCAAATGTCCAAAATGTGACTCCGGAGATTTAGCAATAACATACTCACCAAAAAACAAAAGATTCTTCATAGCCTGTAACGCCTATCCAAACTGTAAAACAACCTATTCACTCCCACCCTATGGAACAATAAAACAAGTTGGCAAAGACTGTGAACATTGCGGATTCCCAATGCTAATGGCCCTACAAAAAGGAAAAAAACCCTGGATATTCTGCTTTAATACAGATTGTAAAACTAACATTGAACGAGTCGAAGCCTACAGAGCCAAAATGGCAGCTGAAGGAAAGGCCTAATAATAAAATGAAAAACATTCTAATTATAGGTTCATTACCAAAAACAGACTCAGAAATAGAACTATATAATTCCATTATTAATATCTGCAAAATATTTTCAAAAACTATTTCTTCAGCAATAGATACTGCAAAATTTCAAGGGACAGAAGAAGATAGATACAATAGAGCCTTTCGAAAAGTAAGAGAAGCAGACCTAATTACTGGAGAACAGTCTTACCCATCAACTGGTCAAGGAATGGAAATAAGAGAAGCCCACATATTAGACAAACCACTAATTGCGATTGCTAAAGAAAAAAGTAAAATCTCTGGATTAGTAAAAAGCTGTCCTATAACAAAAGATATAATTTATTACAAAAATCTAAATGATTTGAATCAAAAACTAAAAGAATCCATTTCTAAATTAATTTAATTCTCCCTATTATTATTCATTAACCCAATTTGGTGAAAAATCGATAACTCCCCCAGATTATAGAGAACAATATTTGGCCCAACTAAGTCTCAATTGTTTATCATCTTCCAACAAACGATGCCCCTGCCAGAGGCGAT
>JAQICZ010000016.1 GCA_027858295.1 Nanobdellota archaeon
TTGTGCTTTAATTATCTAAAAAAATAGAGCTTAAGGGACTTGGTTCTTTAACCTATTCAAAATTGGGAGAAGACTAATCCTTTTCTTTGCTCTCGTCCATTATAGCCTTGGCAACAGCAGGAGCAACACGTTTGTCAAAAGCATTAGGGATAATATAATCTTCAGTTGCACCATCTTCTTGCACAATCTTTGCAATAGCTTCTGCAGCTTTAAGTTTCATTCTTTCTGTTATTTGATTAACTCGAGCATCGAGTGCACCCCTAAATATTCCAGGGAATATCAAAACATTATTCACTTGATTTGGAAAATCACTCCGTCCAGTACCAACAATTCTTGCGCCCGCTTCCTTCGCAATATCTGGCATGATTTCCGGGTCTGGATTTGCCATCGCGAATATGATTGAATCCTTATTCATAGTTTTAACCATTTCTTTTGTTAGAATATTTGGGAAGCTAACACCAATAAAAAGATCTGCATTTCTTATAACATCAACAAGTGCTACAGTTTCAGAATTCAAATTTACTTCAGAAATTTCTTTCTTATATTTATTCAAATCAGTTCTCCCACTATGAATAGCACCTTTGCTGTCAACCATTACAATATTTTTTGCACCATAACTTATCAAAAGCTTTGCAATAGCGATTCCCGCAGCACCAGCACCAGTCATTACAATCTTAATTTCAGATATATTCTTTTCAACAATCTTTAATGCATTAATTATTCCTGCCAAAGTTACAATTGCAGTTCCATGTTGATCATCGTGAAAAACAGGAATATCTAACTCAGCCTTTAATCTTTCTTCAATTTCAAAACATCTTGGTGCAGAAATATCTTCTAAATTAATACCGCCGAAAGTAGGAGAAATCCTTTTCACTGTTTCAATAATCTCCTCAGTGTCTTGTGTATTCAAAACTATAGGGATTGCATCAACATTTGCAAATTCCTTAAATAGAATAGCCTTACCTTCCATTACAGGCAAAGCTGCCTCTGGTCCGATATTTCCAAGCCCGAGAACAGCGGAACCATCAGAAACAACAGCAATTAAGTTCCCCTTTGAAGTATATTTGTAAACATCTTCTTTATTCTCTTTAATCCTCAAACAAGGTTCAGCAACACCTGGACTATAAGCTAAAGACAAATTGTCTTTGTTCTTTATCGAGACTTTAGATTTAATCTCAAACTTTCCTCGTTTCTCCTCATGTAACTTCAATGATTCTTTTTTGTAATCCATAAATAAGATTAGCGAATGCTCTTTAAAAAAGATTTTATAGATGGCATCATACTGGTACTTTACCGCAGTACTCATAGACTGTAGACTGTCAACTGTCAACTGTCAACTGTCAACTGTCAACTGTCAACTGTCAACTGTCAACTGATAACTGTAAACCGTCAACCGTCAACTGATAACTGTCAACCGTCAACCGCCATCTTTATCCCTCATTCTCCATTACTTTCAAAAAGAATTACAATAACGAATTTGAATGAAGATAAAAGACATCATAAAAGAAGGTCGACCACGAGAAAGATTCTGCTCACATGGTCCAGATTCCCTGTCAGAAGCAGAGCTGTTAGCAATAATACTAAGAACCGGAACAAAAGGCGAAAATGTTGTAAACCTAGCAAACAGAATAATTTCAGAAATAGGTCTCACTAATCTATTCGACTGCTCAATAGAAGAACTCATAAAAATAAGGGGAATCGGTAGAGACAAAGCAATTCAAATACTCACAGTATTTGAGCTATCAAAAAGACATAGCTATTCAAAATCAATACCAACAAGAGTCGTTAATGCAAAATCAGTCTTCAACGTCTTCAAAGACAAACTAAAAAATAAATCAAAAGAATATTTTTATATCGTCCTAACAGACACAAAAAACAAAATAATCAAAACCGAAGAAATCTCTGTTGGAATACTAGACGCTTCAATAGTCCACCCAAGAGAAATATTCAAATCAGCGATAAGAGCTTCAGCAGCAAGAATAATCCTAGTTCATAACCATCCCTCTGGCGACCCAACCCCCTCAGAAGAAGACCTCTCCGTAACACGGAAGCTAATAGACGTAGGAGAGCTCGTAGGAATAGAAGTCCTAGATCACGTAATAATAGGCGAAGACAAATATTGGAGCTATGTAGAAGGCTAATCGCCAAAAAACGATAGTCGTAGACCGTAGACTTTAAACCGTCAACCGTCAACCGTTCACTGACAACCGACAACTAACAACTGACAACTGTAAACCGCCAACACTTAATACTACTCTGCCATCATGTCTTCTCTTGTTTTTACTCTTCAGTTTTACTGAAGTTAAGTAAAAGTATGGTTTCCCACTACAATTAATTGTGGGAGTAAATCCAAATAGTGATTTACGTTAGAAGAGGTACTTGTAACACGCGAGTCCAACCCAAAATCGCGAACCGATGAACATTAACTCAATTGGCCTTTATACCATATCAATAAAACTATTGTTAACTCCTCTGCCAATCTCCAACAACTCAATTGCCAAAAACTAACTAAACATATCAATCAGCTCCTGCCCGAACACCCTAAACTAACAACTAAAGACTAACAACTACTATTGTCGCAGACAAGAGTTAAAAACTACTCCCTCTTCTAATTAAAATGGTCAGCCTAAATTCAGAACAAGAAAAAGCAGCAAACATTCTAGAAGGAAATTTACTAATAATAGCAAGTGCTGGGACAGGGAAAACAACAACAATTGTTGAAAGATATATCAATTTATTAGACAAAAAAAAGCTTAAACCCCACGAAATAATGATGACCACTTTTACAAACAAAGCGGCAAAAGATATGGTTAAAAAAATAGAAAAAAAGACAACTAAGATATCTCCTTTCATTGGAACAATGCATTCCCTCTTCCTAAGAATTCTAAGAGAGAATCCCCGTCTTGCCTTCAAAGGTAAAAATTATACTATTATTACAGAATCTGCAGAACAGAAAAAAATCATAAGAGAAATTTTGGAATCAGAAGAAATGAGTAAAAGGTCAGATGCTGTTTCTTATTTCTTAAGATGGATTGGAAAATTCAAAAATCGTGGAATCTTAGCTGAGGACTTGAATTGGGAAGGTGGAATTGATGAAGCAAAAGAAACAGGACTGATTCCTGAGATGCTAGATGATGAAATCATTTATGTTGATCCCTTGTGGAGAGGAAAAGTAAATTTGATATACAAAAAATATCAAGAGTACTTACACGCCCATTCACTTCTAGATTTTGATGAAATATTAATTCTAACATACAGACTATTTGAAGAAAACCCATCGTTACTTAACGAATACAAAACTCAATTCAAATCAATTATGGTAGATGAAGCACAAGATCTAAATGTAATTCAGGTAAAAATTTTAGATCAATTAAAAAACAATAACTTGTGTTTAATCGGAGACGATTGCCAGAATATCTATGAATGGAGAGGTTCTTCAAACGATTTAATTTTCAACTTCGAAGAAAACGAAGAAAAAATATACCTAGAAAAGAATTATCGTTCAACAGATAATATAATCAAAGCCGTAAACAAGACAATTGAATCAATGGATAATAAGTTAGACAAGAGATTAGTTTCAACAAGAGACCCCCTAGAGCATATTGAAATCAAAGGCTTTAGAAAATCAGAAGAGGAAACAGAATGGGTAGTAGATAAAGTTGAAAGATTAATTGAGTCAGGAGAGGCAAAAGAGGAAATAGCTATTTTATTCAGAACCAATATGATAGGTAAAAGCCTAGAAAGAGAATTTAGAAGAAAAGGGATTCCTTGTCATCTAGCAAAATCAGCTGGCTTCTTTGATCGTGAAGAAATAAGAGATTTATTGTCATTTTTAAAATTAGTAATAAATCCAGATTCTCAAATGGACTTTGAAAGAATAATCGGCTTAGTGAAAGGACTGGGCAAAGTGAAACTCAAAAAAATAATGCAAAGAGCTCAAAAAGAAAACATATCTTTTGTAACTGCAATAGAAGATTTATCAAGTTATGATTTTGTCCAAGAAATAAACATGAGATTAACACTCCTCCATAGAACATTAATATCAGAAGATCCCTTAAACGCATTCCTAAAAGACTTCGAATATATAGAATATCTAGAAGATAAATATGAAATAGAACAAAGGAAGTTTAACGATAAACTTGAAAATATTCAGGTATTCATTGATCTCTTCGACCAAGCAAAAGAAGAAGAAAAAAATGTATTAGACTTTCTAGACTCCCTAATCGATATAGAAAAGAAAGAAAAAACAGAAGATAAAGTAGTCCTTTCAACAATCCACGGTGCAAAAGGTCTAGAATGGAAACACGTATTCGTAATATCTTGTAACGAAAAAACCCTACCTTTTTACAAAGATGAATTAACAAAATCAAAAAGAGATAGCGAATTAAGATTGTTCTATGTTGCAATAAGCAGAGCAAAAGATAATCTAGTATTAACCTACTCCAGATTTCAAGGGTTCAAATATGCAGAACCCTCACAATTTCTAGAAATAATTTACGACTTCGGTTTCACCCCTGGCGGATATTAATCCGATATCTGAGCTCTAACATCTGATAGTCGAATCTCCGAATTCCAGTATAATCCAGATTCAAATTATTCTACTCTCATATGTCTTCATGCTTTCACCGAGGTGATAATACAATTTCCCGAAGCTAACAGGATATATTAATCTGCCTTTGGCCTTTATTTTTTATAAAATATAGTCCGACATCTAAGTATTATCTATATCTAAACGACTCTGTCATCACAAACAATTCCCGAAGCCGAAGGTTAACATTAATTCAATGTCTGAATATCAATCTGCCCCTGGCCTTCAATCTACTTTCGCAAGCTCAGCAATTAAAGCATAACATGGTAAACCATACTTTTACTTAGCTCCAAAGAATTTGGAGAGTAAAAACATTATCCACTGCGTTAGTAGACATAAATTGTTTATCTTAAATAAAGTAATTAGAATTTCAATTGCTACCAAAAATCCTCCAACAAGTATGCCCGTAGAATTAACTGAACTGTCTTATATCAATCTGCCTTTTGTCTTATCGCCCAATCGCCCCTTCTCACCAAGTCACTCAATCGACCAATCAGAATCTCCTCTTTTTACAACATTCCCCCAAAACACTTATAACTTCAAAACACCATTATCTACTATGGCAAAAAAGGTGATAAGCAAAGTCAGTAGAGATGCTGAAAGACACGCTTTCTCAGGTGGAATAATCTTCGCAGCTTTTACATTAATAATTTCACTCTTATCAAAATTCTTTGGCATCTTAGGTCAATTAACAAACATAATCCTTGATACCTTCGGTGGTTTAGGTTATGACATAACAATCTTTGGAATATTCCTTGGCTTAATTTATTCATTTCTCACAGGATTTATAGTATGTGGAGTATACTCCTGGATTTTCAATAAACTACCCTCAAGAATTTAATAGTAAAAAAGGAGGATATAATAAATGAAAAAAACAATTATTTTTACAGGATTACTTCTAGTCTTAATGCTAGGACTAGCTTCTGCAGTAGAAATTGCACCTGGAGAAGGAGATGCTGCCTATAACAAAAATGTTATTTCTGGGCTGCAAGAAGATATACCTTCAGACGCGCCAAGAGATGGTGAAATGCAACAAAGAAGAATTAATGCAGAAGCAACTCAATTTGGTGGTCAACAAGAAGGTTTCGGAGGCCAAAGAATGATATCTGAAAATCAAGAATTTAGATTTCAGAATTCTCAAAGAGAAGTTAAATGTGTTGATTGTAACTTAACTGAATCCAATGGACAAGTTAGAGCAACAATGTCTAATGGTAAAAACGCAGCCATCAAAATCATGCCAGAAGTAGCTTCACAAAGAGCATTAGAACGACTAAGACTCCATAATTGTAACGAAACAGAAGGTTGTTCAATTGAACTAAAAGAAGTTGGACAAGGCAACGATACAAGAATGGCTTATGAAGTTAGAGGTAAAACAAAAGCAAAATTCCTTGGAATCTTTGCAACAAATGCTGAAGTATCAACAGAAATTGACGCAGAAACAGGTGAAGTTATAAACACTAGAAAACCCTGGTGGGCAGTCTTAGCAAAAGACAAAAATGAAACTGAAGAAAACGCTTCAGCATAGAATCACATAAATTTTTATTTTTTTATTAATTATTTTGCCTACTCTCTGTAATTTATTACAGGAGATAAAAGGGCGCAGCCTTTTGCGTTAGAAGAGGTACTAGCGAACAAGACTTCGTTCCATAAAATTGGTGAAGCTAGATATCAATTATGCGAGTCATATATATGAACAATATTCAGTTCAATATACCTTACTATCTTTATTAACAATTCCAAAAGACCTTCGCGAGCTCATCAATGAAGTCATAATATTATCCACTGCGTTGGCAGACATAAATTGCTCAATCCAAATAAACTAATATTAACAACACTACCAAGAAATCCCAAACAAGGTATTCCTTTAGATTAACTCAACTATCCCATATCAATCTTCCTTCTGACTCAATATCAACAGAATAAGTACAATAAAATTAGACATCGAACAATCGCTTATCAATTCCTATCGCCTATCAGAAAGAGAGCCGGTTACGTCATATAGAAACCAGCTCTCTTTAAGGCTTCACCTATTCTGATTTGTCCCCCAGTCTCAAACCTTGTCAATCCCCAGATTTTCATCCCCCAGATCTTTTCGATTCTCAACCTTGACGAATTAGTGAATATGATATCTTCGATTATTAACTAATATTTAGTCAAAAGAATCAAAGAATTTGTAAAATTTCTTGTATGCTCTAAATCCAACTATACCTTTACAGGTCAGCTTCCACGAACATCTCAAAATAGTTTTTCTCATTTTTCTCCCCCATTTAGTTTAATAATAAGTATACGAATATATTCAATAGTTTTATGAAAACTATTTATCCAAGAAGGTTTGAAATGGATAACTCAAGCTTAAGTAAGTATTCCAATATAAAAATAAACGATTAAAATTATCAGACAAAAAGTAATACGCCCAAGCCGGGAGTCGGACCCGGGTATCCTGCGCGACAGGCAGGTGTCTTAACCGTTGGACAACTTGGGCGTAATTATAATAACACTATCGACATTTTTCTTTTTAAAGATTTCTATAAGTCAATCTCTCAAAATAATCCAATAAATCCAACCGCGCTGTCAATCGACAACTTGTATGCCTCAGCGGAGCGACTATCTCAAATTGCCCAGGCCTTTACATTCATTCCCTTTTAGAAAAATGTCTCTTAGTCAAATTAATCATAATCTCAAAAATCTCATCCCGACTCTAACAAACCCTTTATTCTCAAATCAAGACAAAGTTTTTCAAATTCTAATTTTTGTTTTTCTCCCACCATAGCTAAGAATGTAAAAAGAATATTCTATTATTTATCAAATAAGATTATCCAAGAATTCACACATCCCACATATATCTGAAAACTTATAATTATAAGTATTATAATCGTCTATCATGCACAACATTGATATACAATGGACAAAAAAAATAACAAATTAGATGTCACCTCAATATCAAGGGCCTATAATATTGACGACAAAGGTGTCTATTCCACAAAGGCCTTCTGTAGTTCCAACTCTTCTCAGCAGAGATCAAGGATAGTCTATATCTCAGAAGATCTCTTATTGAAAATCTATGATGACACAACTCTCTATATGGGTCAAAAAAGAGCAGAAATTATTTGGCACAATATTGGTCACAAAACAGGTGTGCGAGCATTAACTTGTTCTTCCAAATATGAGTCACTCGAAGAAATCGGTTTAGAGTCTATATTGGAATCTTTTTCCAGATACCTTTTCTTTTCCAGAATAAAAATCTTCGACAAATATGAGATAAATAAAGAGAAAGGCGAGATTTATCTAAAAGCATTAGACTCTGTTTTTATGAGAAAACGATCAGCTCCACCCCTTTATATTGGAGCTGTAAAAGGAATATTTGAAGAGCTATATGGTACAGAGCAATTAGTAGAAGAAATATATTATCCAGAAGAAGACGAATACAAAATTATAATAAAAAATACAAGCAAACCAATAATGAAAAAAAGTGAAAAAGTTGTAATGTCCGAGGTTTATAATAAAAATTTCAAAAACATGTCTGCTTCTCATGACCTTCCAACATTAATAGATTTGATAAAATTCAAGAAAATAGAGCTGCATGAGACAAAACATATTTTACTTGGAGGCTCAGCAATGATTCCACTTGAAATTGGTTTACTTGAAATAATATATGACATTTACAAAATCTTGGGTTATTCCACTTTTCTAGAGAATTCAATTGTATCAACATTAAAAAGCATTATAAAAAATTATTCAGATATTGTAGGCGTAGAAAAGAAAGTAAAGGAAGCAAAGTGTATGCTATTTGCTTTAGGATTTGGAAAAGTAGACTTAATGAAGAAGGATAATCTGATATTTGTAAAAATGCATCATCCAGCATATACAAGATTTGGAGATGGATTCTTCAGAACAATAATAAGAGCAACCATGGAAGCAGCCTTTAATGTAAATCTCGGGGTAGCAAGGAATACAAGAGATAAAATAATCTTTGAAATTATCTAATAATGAGCCTATTCCTTATCTTCCTTATATGCTTCATCAGGATTATACATCCCAGAAGCAACAAAAGTAGTTTCTAGCAATCTCAATATAAATTCAATTATGAATACAAATAATAAATATGATGTAATATTTTGTAATAAAATAGGAATAGCAAAAAGTTGCCCAAGTATCTTTGAGAAACTAAATGACGTGGATTGAGTAATCGCTACAGCAAGTAATGTAAAAGGAAGTAATTTTGCCATGTCTTTTGCCAAATCTTCTTTGTAATACGCAGTCATACGAATAGCGACAATAATAGTTGCAGAAATAATCAAAATTGTATTTAGCTCCAGGTTATCTGTTAATATAATTAAGAAAGTTGTAAACATCGCAAACCAGAAAAAAACCAAAAATGGCAGGATTATAATATATTCTAATATGTAAAGTAAGAAGGTATAAAATCTAGACTTTTCTCCATTTCTTTTCTTGTTATATTGTCTTAAGTTAAGTTGAATAATATCTTTATGTGCAATAAATCTGTAAAACTTCCAAATAAGGACGCCGTAAATAACAAACAATAATGAGATAAAAAATAAATTTAAAAAGTTTTGTATCCAAAAGGGCAAAGTCGCTATAAATTCTTGATACAAAGATACAACTGCACCACCTATTACCCCTAAAGCTGTCATGAAAATATATAGAAATTATACTTTTTAAGTTTTAGTACAAATAGTTCTTCTATTTCGACACTATATTTTAATCAAACCTTTATCCTTCCATAAATCTTTATATAGGGAAACTCACTATTCTTTTTATGATAGATATCAATATTATTCGTGAAAATCCAGAGTTAGTAAGAGAGAATATTAAGAAAAAATTCCAAGAAAACAAACTACCTTTAGTAGACGAAATTCTTAAACTTGATGAAGATTGGAGAAAATTAAAGTTCGAAGAAGATGGTTTCCGTGCAGAACGAAACAAAATCTCAAAATCAGTGGCAGAAGCAATGAAGTCTGGTGATAAAGAAAAAGGCGAAGAACTAAAGCTAAAGGCAAAAGAAATTCCAGCAAAAGTTGAAGCAGTTCAAGAAAAGCAAAGAGAAGCAAAAGAAAAGATTGCCAAACTTATGATGAAGATTCCTCAAATAATTCACGAGTCAGTCCCAATAGGAAAAGATGAATCAGAAAATGTTGAACTCGAGAGAATTGGAGAACCAGTAGTCCCAGCTTATGAAATTTTTAATCACGCTGAATTATCCTTAAAATTGGATGGTGCAGATTTTGAAACCGCAAGAAAAAATTCAGGAAATGGTTTCTACTTCCTAAAAGGAGATATCGCAAGATTGCATACAGCAATTCTTAGTTATGCTAGGGATTTTATGATAGACAAAGGTTTTGAATTAATCATTACACCTTATATGATTAGACCTGAAGTAGTTGAAGGTGTTATGAGCTTTGAAGAAAAAGACGCAATGATGTACAAGATTGAAGGCGAAGATTTATACTTAATTGGAACTAGTGAACATTCACTAATTGGAATGTATAAAGATAAGAAAATCAACGGGAAAACCTTACCTCAAACAATAACAGCCTATTCTGCATGTTTCAGAAAGGAGACAGGTGCTCATGGTCTTGAAGAAAAAGGATTTTACAGAGTTCATCAGTTCGAAAAACAAGAAATGGTAGTAGTCTGTTTACCAGAAGAATCTTATTCTTGGTATGATAAAATGCTAAATTGGACAGTAGACGTTTTCAGAGGATTAAATGTTCCAGTAAGAAAATTAGAATGTTGTTCAGGTGATTTAGCAGATTTGAAAGCAAAATCCGCAGACATAGAAGCTTGGTCTCCAAGACAAAAAAAATACTTTGAAGTAGGCTCTTGTACTAATATGGAAGAAGCTCAAGCAAGAAGATTAGGAATCAGATACGAATTAGGTGGCGAAATTAAGTTTGCACATACACTAAACAATACCGTAATAGCAAGCCCGAGGGCATTGATTGCTGTGATGGAGAACAATCAACAAGAAGATGGCTCAATAATCATTCCAGAGGCTATTAGACTCTATATGGGTGGTCAGAAAAAGATAACAGTAAAATAATTGTTATTTTTTCAAAGGTAAAATTAAATTTAGATTTTTGCATATTATTAATAAGCAATTTTAATAGAATTAAGGGTAAATACGAATATATTCGCACAATCCTTTTATATCTTAATTTCTAAACAATATTGGGTGAGAATTGACAAATGTATAGTTTAAACAAACATCTAAAAGAATACAGCTTAAGAGTTGTTGAAAGTAATGACAAAATCGTAGTCTATCAAGATGATAAACCAGAATTAATAATACATTTATCAAAGTTGGCTCTTGCCCAAAAAGAATCAAAAAAATACAAAGGAATAAGGCAGGGCATTGTTTCAAAAAACAAAATTCCAGAGGGTTTCTGGAAAAATGCCAAAGAGATGTCTTTCTTTAAAACAATATCTAAAAAAGAAGATGTTTTCGACCTAATTATTAATGAGATATATCCGTAATTTTTAAGGTCTGGCCTTATGCCTCTCTTTTTTTTTGTCTTTTGCCCTATCCCCAATTTTGAATTATTTTTTATCAAGATGTTGCTAAATCATTTCGCCGCGTACTTCCCGTACGTAAGAAATTATTTAGCAGTATATTGATGAATAAAGAAACAAAATTAATTCCTTTCAACTTCAGGATGATCATGCCCTTGAGATAAGATTTCTTTCAACATCTTAATATGACTTGTCCTCTCATCAGCATAATCTTCATCACTTGACTTAGAATGCTTAATCATTTTAGCCACATATTCTCCACCCAAAAAGTGCGGTGTTAAAACATAATTCGCTCCAGCTTTATACAATTTCAATGCATCTTCAATAGTATGCGCTCTCAAGATAAGAACACAATCTTTGTTAACTTCTCTAACAACATCAATCAGCAATTGATTAATCTCAACTTCAGGTATTGTAGAAATAGCTAACTTAATATCTTCAATTGGCAACTCTTCTAAGAATTCAAGATCATAAACATCACCATAAAGAGCAGGTACTCCATATTTTTTCAAATTAGTAATAGTCTCAGGGTTAAAATCAATAACCAAATATTTCCTTTTCAATCTCTTTAGACTCTTCAGAATACTAAATCCAATTCTATTGTATCCAAACAAAATAGCATCATATTTTTTATCCAACTTAATTTCCCTCTTGATATCTTTCTTCTGAAATATATTTAATACTGGGCTCAATAGATTGTAAAACTGGCTTGAGTAAATAATCATATAGCTAGACAGCAAGATAGTAATAATCATCGTTAGAACCATTGTATTCATAACCTCTGGCCCAATTTGTCCAAAGGTTATTCCAAGCCCAACCAATATCAACGAAAATTCTGATATCTGCCCAAGAGTAGTTCCTGTTAGGAAATTAGTTCTCTTAGTAAATCCAAAATATTTCATTGTAGTCATTAAAATTACTGGCTTCAAAATCAAAGCAATTCCTGACAAAATAATTGCATTGAATAAAATTCCCAAAATGCTATTCAATTGAACTTTTAATCCCAAGATGATAAAGAAAATAATCAGGAAAAAATCTCGAAGAGGTCTAATTTTTGAAGAAATTTCAGTGGCATAAGGCGAAACAGATAGAATTACACCTGCAACCAAAGAACCAATTTCCATAGAAAATCCGATATAGGTAAATAAAGCGGCAAGAACAAAGCACCAACAAATTGAGAATAAAAATAACATTTCTTGAGACTTTGCAATGTTTTTCATCATCTTAGGCAATATAAAAAAGCCAACAAAGAAAAGCGCAGCAATAACTAATACTCCTGAGAGTATTCCCATTAATCCAAGAGATCCCGTGTGTTTAGTATCATTTGCTACGGATGCTACAAACATTAACACTCCAACGGCAACCAAATCCTGAATTATCAACACTCCTATGGAAATTTTACCATATAGAGAATCTAATTGTTTCTTATCAGATAATAACTTCATAATAATAATAGTACTTGAAAGTGCAAGTCCAATTCCTATATATAGAGCTGCAATATTAGAGAACCCTAGCAGATATCTAGCAACTGCATAAGTCGCTCCAAAAGTTGTTGCAATCTGAACAAGCCCAACAATTAAAGATGAAATCCCAATTTCTCTAATTACTTTAGGGTTTAGATGCAATCCTACAATAAATAACAAGAACGAAATTCCAAACTCACTAAATATATTAATAATTTCAGTAGAAGCTCCAGTCTTAAATAAAAAAGGACTAATAATAATACCCGCTATAATATATCCAATAATAATAGGTTGATTTAGAGCTCTAATGATATATGATACCACAAAGGCAGTAAATAATATAATTGCTAGCTGTACGAATATTCCTTCCATCTTTCACCTCTGTATCTAATAAAAATTTTTACTATAAAAAGGTTTTTAAACCAATGGAAATATATCTCACTGTAAACAAATGCGTTTATTAAAATAAAATGGCAAAAGTAAGAATCAAACTCAACTCAACAGACATCGAAATGTTAAATGAAATTTGCGGCTCAATCAAAGATTTAGCTAAAAAATCTGGAATCGCAATCTCGGGTCCAGTTCCACTACCAACTAAAAAGTTAAAAGTTACAACTAGAAAATCACCATGTGGTGCAGGAACAGCAACTTTCGATAGATTCGAAATGAGAATTCATAAAAGATTAATTGATTTGCCAGCAAACGAAAAGGTATTACATCACATCATGAGAATGAGAGTACCAAAGTCTGTTAATATTAAGATTGAAATGAAAGATTAAATCTTCCATTAATTTCTAATTTACATCTAAATAATCTTAATTAATTTGACCCTAGTATTTTTATCTATTTTTTAATCTCATAAATCCCAAAAATTCGTGTGCTAAAATTTATTTGGCACTTAATACATTAATTTAATACAATATTATTACACAATAAACCTTAAATACTATTTTTCACAAGAACTTCTATGACTATTTGCCAATCATGTGGAATTAACATAATAGATGAAGAAGATTTTGGAACAGAATCAAACGGATCTCTTAGTGAGATGTATTGCTTATACTGTTACAAAAATGGAGAATTCAAGTTCAAAGGCTCATTTAACGATTTCGTTGAGAAACAAATTGACATTGCAATTAGAATAATAGGCCTCTCTCCATCAGAAGCAGAAGATACAACTAAAGCAAAACTTCTAAAATTATTCAGATGGCAAGATGAATCCTTAGAAGACGATGACGATTCTGACTTTTTCGAAGAAGAAGATTAATTATGTTGTTATTTAGATAAGAACTTTCTTGGGAACAATAAAAATTTCATTGATGTTATATAATGCCCTAGAAATCTATTTTCATAATAATTGACTTTCTGTTTTTTTTCAACAGAATGAACTAATTTTAGACCACATTCATATGGAATAATCTTATCTTCCTTTGAGAGGTAAATTGAAACATTTTTATTGTTCTTTGTTTTAAAATTATTTTTAGGTGCTAACTCCTTCCAGTATTCTTTTAGTTCATTTAGTTTTAGGCCCTTATTCTTAAATTCTCTTCTAAGCCATTTCGTTTTGATACCTTTCCACATAGATTCTGCTAAGCAATGTCCCGGGACAACAAGTACTAAAGAACTAAGGTCTTTTAACGAATCGGCAATCATAGAAGCGTTTACACAACCAAGGCTTACACCAACAATATTTATGTGCTCAAATTTGTGTTCTTTTTGTAATCTAATAATATCTTTAACAACTGATTTCTTTATTTTTTCAAAATATTTAACTGTATTCTTATAATTCGAAGACAATATACCAGCTGGGAATTCATATTCGATACAATAATATCCTTTATTTTTCAAGTATCTTCGAACAAAATAATTATACTTAATCTTGCTATGCCATGGAGGCAATATCACAAATAATTCTTTAGATTTCTCACAATGTGTAATCTTTTTTGCAATTAATTTTTTTAATTCAAAAGTTTCACTCTTATTATCATCCTTAGATAAAGATACAATCAATTTATCAAACCCCATAAATATATGTAAAAATAGATGTTAATAAACTAACCTAAAAAAAGACTTCATCTTCTGGGAATCTATATTTTTGTCCACCTTCATCTGCAGGAACTCCAACAGGCACAATAACAATAGGTGTTAAATTTTTTGGTAAATCTAAAATCTTCCTATACTCTTCAGAAACAAACCCCCCTATATGGCAACTAGCATAACCTAAATCTGTCGCAGATAATGATAAATGTGCAGCCGGCAAGAACAATTCTCTCTCACTCATTCTTTTTTGAGCTTCAGCATCCATAGAAGATAAAGCTTGACTAGTCATTCCATTATAAATCTCAAATTGTTCTGCAGGAAGCATGTTCCTCATTTTTCCCATTAATTTATCATTATTTTCTACAAGAGAATCCATAGCACAAAAAATAAACAAATGTGAAGCAGTTCCAATTTGTGGTTGATTCCAAGATGCAATTTGTAATTTATCTAAAGTCTCTTTATCAGAAACAATTTTAATCTTCCAAGGTTGCCAGTTAAAAGAGGAAGGGGCAAGCCTAATTGCTTCTTTCATTTTATCTAAATCTTCATCTTTAATCTTCTCACCAGAAAAATTCTTTGCAGCATATCTTTTTCTTATAACGTCTAAAACTTCCATAATTAAATGAAATATTTTTCATATATAAATCTAATGCAAAATAAAATTACAAATTTGTTTGCAATTTATCCACAATAATTATTAAATAGATAGTTGCCTTTGCCCCTTAATGAAATCTTTGAATAAATTACTTGGCAAAGTTGTGGAAACAAGTTTTGATGATGAATTATATAAAAATTTTGACAAAAAAAACATAACTATAAAGTGGAGTAATTATGAAATTGCAAATTTATACATTGACAAAAAAAGCGCAAGTTTGTACTGACATTAGAAGAAAGTGATTTAATGTAATGCAATCTTTAAAATCAGATTCTCTCCTCGTCGAACAACCCAACCTATATACTCCAATATATATTTCAAAACATTTATAATAGAATGCCACCTTTTTATCTCAAGAGTGTGATACTATGGATAAGAAAAAATTACTTGTGATACAATTTGATCAATTAAGAATTGGTGACGTTCCAATTGCTGGTGGTAAAAATGCTTCTTTAGGTGAAATGTATAGAGAGCTAAAAAATAAAGGTGTTAAAGTTCCAAACGGTTTTGCAGTAACAGCTTTTGCATACAGATCATTTCTTGAAGAAACAGGCTTAAAACAAAAAATCAAAAGTATTCTTTCAGACCTAAACACTAAAGACACAAGAAACTTAATGACAAGAGGAAAAAAAGTAAGACAAGCTATTCTAAAAGAAGAATTACCTCTATATTTACAAAAAGAAATTGTAAAGAATTATAAGAGATTATCTGCAGAATATGGAGATAAATATACAGACGTTGCAGTTCGTTCATCAGCAACAGCAGAAGATTTACCTGATGCATCATTCGCAGGTCAACAAGAAACTTATTTGAATATCCGAGGAGAAAAAGCAATTTTAGAAGCTTCTAAACATTGTTTCGCATCATTATTTACAGACAGAGCAATTTCCTACAGAGAAGATAAAGGCTTTGACCATTTCAGTATTGCCTTATCAATTGGTGTTCAGAAAATGGTTAGAAGTGACATCTCTTCTTCAGGTGTAATGTTCTCAATTGACACAGAATCAGGTTTCAAAGACGCTGTATTCCTTACAGGAATCTACGGGCTAGGTGAAAACATTGTTCAAGGTGCTGTTAATCCAGATGAATTCTATATTCATAAACCAACTCTAAAGAAAGGTTTCAAGCCAATCATCTCAAAGAAAATTGGAGATAAAAGATTAAGGATGGTTTACAATACAAGTGGTCCAAATCCAGTAAAGAATATTCCAGTTCCAGATTTTATGAGAAAACAATTCTGTTTAACAGATGCTGAAATTTTAAAGCTCGCAAAATGGGCTGTAATAATTGAAGATCATTATGGGAAAGCAATGGATATGGAATGGGCAAAGGATGGGAAAACAAATCAATTATTTATCGTGCAAGCAAGACCAGAAACAGTTCAAAGTCAAAAAGATCAAAACAAATTAGAAGAATATATTCTAAAAGAAAAGAGTGAAATTCTAGTTACTGGTCAATCTGTTGGTGCAAGAATTGGTGCAGGAAAAGTAAGAGTAATCAAAAATGTCTCAGGTATTCACAAGTTTAAGAAAGGTGAAATTTTAGTAACAGAAATGACAGACCCAGACTGGGAACCTATTATGAAAATTGCAGGTGCAATTATTACAAATAAAGGTGGAAGAACTTGTCATGCAGCAATTATTTCAAGAGAATTAGGAATTCCATGTATTGTTGGAACTAATGACTCAACTGAAAAATTAAAAACAGGTCAAATGGTAACAGCCTCCTGTTCTGAAGGTGAAGTTGGTTTAGTTTACAAAGGTAAATTGAAATATAAGATTAAAAGCACTGATTTAGGTGTAATACCAAAAACAAAAACAAAAATTATGATGAATCTTGGAACCCCAGAACAAGCCTTTGAACAAAGCTTTATTCCGAATGACGGTGTTGGTCTTGCAAGAGAAGAGTTCATTATTAATTCTCATATTAGAATTCATCCAAAAGCTCTAATCGATTACAAGAAAATAAAAGATGCTGGATTGAAAAAGCAAATTGATGACATAACTGTTGGATACAAAGATAAAAAACAATTCTTTATCGACAAATTAGCAGAAGGTGTTGGTATGATTGGTGCTGCATTCTATCCAAAAGATGTAATTGTAAGATTATCTGATTTCAAAACAAATGAATATAGAAACCTAATTGGTGGAGAAGCTTACGAACCAGAAGAAGACAATCCAATGATTGGTTGGAGAGGAGCTTCAAGATATTACAAAGAAGGATATAAAGACGCTTTTGAGTTAGAATGTAAAGCCCTAAAGAAAGTTAGAAGTGAATTCGGATTAAAGAACATTAAGATAATGATTCCATTCTGTAGAACTATTGAAGAAGGTAAAAAAGTTCAACAGATTATGGCAAAGAACGGTTTACGAAGAGGCTCAGATGGCTTGGAAATTTATGTAATGTGTGAAATACCATCAAACGTAATCTTGGCAGATCAATTCTCAGAAATCTTCGACGGATTCAGTATCGGTTCAAATGATCTAACACAATTAACATTAGGATTAGATAGAGATTCAGAAATTGTTTCAGACATCTACGATGAAAGAAATGAAGCAGTTAAAATAATGATATCAACAGTTATCGATAAAGCAAAAAATAATAATAAAAAGATTGGTATCTGTGGTCAAGCACCATCAGACTTCCCAGACTTCGCACAATTCTTAGTAAGAGAAGGTATCGACTCAATTTCTTTAAACCCAGATACTGTAATAAAGACAACTCTAAAGATTGCAGAACAAGAAGAAGCAATGAAGCATCCAAAAAAGAAAAAGAGAAAATAATCTTATTCTGAATTTTTAAGACTGAACAAAGTAAATCTTTATATAAAAATAATTTCAATTAGATATATGAAACTTATAATATTAGAAGGAATTCCAACATCAGGAAAAACAGTCTTAGGTGAAAAGATAACTGATTTTTTAAAAACTAATCTAGATAAAGACAGGTCTGAAGTATTTTATTTTAATGATGATATTAGAGGAAAATTGGGGATTGATGTTTTAGAAATTTTAAAAAATCAAGATCAGTCAAAGATGAACGCAAAAGAAATAAATCTACATCTAAAATCAATTATTAAAAAATTATCTGAGATAGAAAAAGAAGATAAGAAAGAGTGCATATTTATTCTTGATAGATTTCACTTCTCTTACTTATCAAATCAAACATGCAGGCTGTCTGACTTTGAAGATTTAGAGAAAATGATTAACGACTATACATATTATTTACTTCTAAATTTTAAGAATTATAATGCCAAAAAGGTATTTGATAGAGTGAAACAATCGTTATCTTTACGAAAAGGTCATGGATTTCAAAGACATTTTGATAGATTAACTACTAATGAAAGCAAAGGAGAAACCCCGGAAGAAAGAATAGGGAATCATTACCTAAGAAGATATGAAGTATATGAAAAATCATTCAAAGACTCAAAACTAAAAAACAAAAAAAAGATTGAGATTGATAACATTATAAAAAAAGACGATTATGATAAAGTTTTACAAGATATCTCAGAAGAACTTCTAGAATTTGTTCTAGGGTAACTCAAAATTTAGTCTCAGTTGTTTATTATCCTCCAACCAAGTATGCCCTTACATTAACTCAACTGGCCCTCTGCCCTAATATCAATCTGAGGCCCAGCTTCTCGTTTTGGGTCATGCCATTGGTACCTTCTGCCATAATATCAATCTGCCTTCCAAAAATACCTTCGCAAGCTCAGCAATAAAAACATAATATGGTAAACCATACTTTTACTTAGCTCCAAAGAATTTGGAGAGTAAAAACATTATCCACTGCGTTAGCAGACATCGTTTGTTCAACTAATTGTCATTAAAAATTCAAGTTCCAAACCGCCACCCATAACACACCAAGTATGCCTTCACATTAAATCAACTGCCTTTGCCCCAATATCAATCTGCCCCCTGCCCTTAGCAGTCAACCGTCAACATTTCCCAAAAAAATCCATACCATTATAACCTAAAATCTCCTAATAATTATATATCCGTAACCGTAGATAAGCTACCCTTACTACTATCTACAAAATGAACAATTCTATACAAGCAGAAAAAATCGCAGACAACGCAAGAAATTCAATAAGTAACTATTGCATGGAAGAATGTAGCGCATATTGTTGCAGAAAAGGATATCTAATTTTATCTAAAAAAGAAATGCAACTTCTGGTAAAAGACAAAGAAATCCAACTAACAAAAGAAGAATTTATAAGACCCCTAATAGACGGAAAATACTCAGTCTCATTAGGAAATTCTTCCGGTAGTTGCCCCAGTCTAATAAACTCAAAATGCACACTTCACAAAGACCCAAAAAGACCACTTGTTTGTAAAGAATTTCCAATATTCATAACAGAAAACGTCGTAAGGATCTCAGATAGGTGCCCAGCAAAGAAAGTAAACAAATTTTACTCACATATCAGAGAGCTAATTGATCTAGATTATGAAGTAGTATAGATTATAAAGGGTCAAAATCTATAATCTATAGCACAATTTGAGAAAATTGGTGCAAACAGAGAATTATCAAGGAGGATAAAAAAATGCAAAGAACAAATTCAAACAGAGATAGTAGAGATTCAGGAAGATCAGGCGGATTTAACAGAAACAATTCAGCCCCAAGAGCTCCCGTAACTTTACACGATGCTGTTTGTGATAAATGTAAACAGAATTGTACAGTACCATTCAAGCCTACACCTGGTAAACCAGTTATGTGTAAGGACTGTTTCTCAAAAGACAGACCCCAAAATAATTCGAGACCAAGACAAGGTTCGTTCAACTCAAGAGGCCCAAGCAATGATAGACCAAGAGAATCTCATGCTGCCGTTTGTGACAAATGTAAGAAAGATTGTACAGTTCCATTCAAACCCACACAAGGTAAACCAGTTTTATGTGGAGACTGTTTCAGAAATAAAAACTAATTTTTTAGTTTAATTCCAACAATCAATTTTTTTATTTTTTTATTAATAATTTCTAACACCTGACTCTTCAGTAACAAACTGCTAAGCGATAGTTCCAGCAAACCATTATTTGACATAAATTTGCAGATAATCCCAAGCATCTTCTAATAAGTCTAGTTGAGAAATTATTAATTCTAACCACCAAAGAATCAAACTCAAAAGACCAAAATCGCGAAGCGATTAATAATTAACGCAACTGCCTTCTGCTCCAAGCTAATTAAACATATTAATTGCCTTATGTTTCAATATAACCTAATTGACCAAACTATTTTTATCCTCTTTTATTCATATACATTATAAACTAATAGTATCTCCAACTAAAATGCAAGAAAAAACTTCATACGATGCAATTTGTGATAGCTGCAAAGAAGAATGCAGCCTGCCATTCAAGCCGACAAAGGACAAGCCAGTTCTGTGCGGAAAATGTTTCTCTATAAAAATCAGAACAGACAATAACAATTCACATAAAGCAGTCTGTGGCAAGTGTAAAAAAGATTGCACACTCCCCTTCAAACCCACAACAAACAAGCCAGTTTTATGTAGCAGTTGTTTCTCCAACAACAATTCAAACAATAAGACTTCACACAAAGCCATTTGCGACAAATGTAAAAAAGACTGCACACTCCCCTTCAAACCCACATCAGGCAAACCAGTTCTATGTGAAGATTGCTTCAGAAATAAAAACTAGCTTATTTCTCAATGCCTCAAAACTTTGATAACCTTGCCTTCTCTACAAAAAAATTGTAAGAGTAGATTCTTTCAACTGCTCTAAAACTCTGCCATACTCCAACAAACGACCAAAATCACGAAGCGATTAACAATTAACTCAATTGCCTTCTGTTTTCGGCCTTTGCTATTATAATTAACCATACCAATTTGCCTTATGTCCTGAGTAAACTAAACATATCAATTTGCCTTATGCCTTCACAATTTACCCCTTCCGTCCAAGCCCTAACCCAAACAAACATGTTCGTAACTAGAACTAAATAACCTTTAACCATATTATATTTGTAAAAGGAAATGCCTTTTTCACAAATCTTTATCTTCGGATATTGATTTCCTATTGTCTTCGGACTATAGGTCGAAAAAGTCTAAATTTTCGTTGAATGCTTCGGCACTAGATTGAAAATTATTCCTTTTACATTTTTTCTCTATTCTTTTTAATAAAATATATAAACTATATTTTCATATTCACAATATGAGAGAGGTAAAGAAAAAAAAGTTTTCTAAAAAACATAGAGCATATCTAGCAGTTGCAATAATTTTTATAATTGCAGCAATAATAATCATACCTTCAGGCAACCAAAATAAAGTTCTAATCAAAACATCAATGGGAGATATTGTAGTTAAGCTAAACGAAGAAGCTGCTCCATTAACAGTTGCAAATTTTAAAGCCTATGTAGAAGAATCATATTATGATGGTCTAGTATTCCACAGAGTAATTCCCGGATTTATGGTACAAGGTGGAGGCTTTGAACAAACAGGAGTTCAAAAACCAACAAAAGATCCAATAATATTAGAATCAAACAATGGTTTAACAAACGATAAATACACAATCGCAATGGCAAGAGGCCCAGCCAAAAATTCAGCCACAAGTCAATTTTTTATTAACTCAAATGATAATGCCTTCCTAAACTATGCCCCAGGAAACGGCGGCTATGCAGTGTTCGGAAAAGTTATCAGCGGACAAGAAGTTATTGATGCAATTGAAAAAGTTCCAACAACAACAAAATATGGCATTATGGAAAACTGGCCAGTTAATGATGTTACTATTGAATCAATTAAGTTGATCTAAGAGTATTCTCCTAATTTTGACAAAAATATAATTATTAAAAGATTTATTATTTTTATCCCAACTTTGATCAAAAATATAGTTATTGATAAAAAGCAATTGAGTTAATTCAAAGACATACCAGAAATCTATTTTTGATGAAGATATTATTAAAACTTACCATGATTATTTATTTCACTCTGTGTATGATACAATATTTGCCCCTGCCTGGAAATTTCCATCCAGGTTCTCGCGCCCTCCTTGTGGTGCCAGAGGCGATAATATTATGCCTTAATCTCTGAGCGATAGCGAAGGTCTTTTTTTGACTTTTATATAGATAACTTAATACACATTCTGAACAGAGTGAAGTAACTTTTTTGTACAAAAGATTAATTCTATTCTGTTAAACATATAAAGTATTATGACTAAATATTCTTATGCTTAATATATTGTTAAAAATCACAATCGCTTTCATTATGATTGGAATTGGTTCTTCAATCACAGTTCAAGAGATAAAGGATATTTTCAAGAAAAAAAGAAAAATCACTTGGGGATTAATATCTCAAATAATTTTATTCCCCGCTCTTGTATTCTTCTTGGTCAATTTATCAAATTTATCAATTGAATATAAGATAGGATTAGTAATACTAGCAGCCTGCCCCGGCGGGACAATATCTAACTTCATTTCATATATAATTAAAGCCGACACACCTCTATCTGTAGCTCTAACAAGTGTTAATAGCATAATCACTCTGATAACAATTCCCCTATATGTAAAATTTTCACTGTTATACTTTCTAAAAAATGGGGCATCAATAATTTTGCCCTGGCAACAACTACTCCTAGAAATTTTAACGCTCCTAATAATTCCAATTGCAATTGGTATAATACTAAATCATTTTTGGGATATGCGTAAATATGGAAAGTCAATAAAGAGAATTTCCAGTATATTGCTAGCCATAGTTTTCACCTTGAAATTTTTATCAAGTTCAGGAACCTCAAGCTTTATTTCTAATTTAACACAGCTTATTTTTTGGGTAGTTATGATAAATATCGCAGGTATATTCTTAGGATATTTAATTGGAATTTTCAATAAATTTCCTAACAACACCTCAGTAACTCTTGGAATAGAAATCGGCATGCAAAACACAGTCCTGGCATTATTAATAACAGAAGTTATACTGAAAAGTCCAATTATGGGAGAGCCAATATTAGTATATGCAATTACTTCATTCTGGATAACCTTCGGATTTGCAATGCTCCTAAAAAAAGATATAACATTAAAATCAATAAGAAGTAGAATAAAAAGAATCCCTAAAAATCCATAGCAAAACATATTCGCCCAAATTTCTATAATGTTTAATACCATATAATTTTTGCAGAGGTATCCAAATCTTAACATAAGGAGGGGGTATCTCCGCAACCTTTGTTCTAATAATAATCTAATTATCAAATGATTTATTGGCAATGTCTTAAAACTCTGTCGTAACAAACCATTCAGGCCTCCAGCGGAGCGGATAATTTAACTGCTATAATAACTGAGGCCTCATCTCAATGAGGTCATCCCGGCGGGAAGCGCTAGCGAAGCAATCTACCTTTTATTAATTCCCATCAAATAAAACCTTAATCACATTAGTCGCATAACTACCTCTTCCAAGTTCAAAACTCAAAGTAACTTTCTTTCGTCCTTCATTGCCTTCTCTCTCAAGATTCTCTTGAGGAGCATCAGCGTTAGTAGAGATACTAGCGAAGCTAGCCAATTCATCAGCACCAATTTCCAGAACCTCTAAATCCTTAACAGAAACAAACGTCTCACGGAAAATTTCACTAGGTCTCAAAGTAGGAGCAGATTTCATTTCAAAAGATTGGAGTGTCAATCCATCTTTATCTAAAATATCTTGAACAAATTCTCCCCAATCATCTTTCAATTCAGATTCAGCCGCGATTAAAGGTAATTCCTTATATCCTTCAAGTTTACCGATAGAATCCAAATACTTCAAAGTTTCATTAAACAAATAAGACTGATAACTATTAACATAAAGACTTCTAATCTTCTTAGGTAGCAAAGAAATAGCACCCAAAAAATCATTCTTAAATTTAGCAACATAATCAATAAGTTGTCGTTCTTGCCTTAACCAATCAGGACAAATTGACAAAACCTCAGACCAATCATTGCTTTCCATAATAGCCTCCCAATTATCAGTCAAATAACTCACAAGCTTCATATGCTCTTCTTTTTGATTATTCAGAGGATACGCAGTAATAATTGTAAAAAATGCCTTCTCAAAATCACCAGTCAATAAATATTTTCCAACGATATGATTATTACCACAGAATCCAAATCTCTGAGAATCAAAAAAGTTAGGAACACCTCGCTCCTTAACCTTAACCATTTCAACTTTCATATTATCAATATCCTTTTCATCAACATCACGAACAACAATCTCAAATTTATTACCCAAATTATCACCCAAATTCAAACGAGAAGGAAACATTGCAATATATTCTAACTGAATGTCTTTATTTTTCTCATTAAAATATTCAACATCCTTTTCCCAATTAGAGTGTAATCTCTTTAAAGAAATCAACTGAGTTGTCACAGCAGCCCTGTCTTTAGTCCCAGCAAAATGAGCATCACGGAGTTGAATATGAAAAGATCTGCAAACTTGCTCAACTGCTCTTTGAGTAGTATAATCTCTCTTCCACAACCTAAAGTAATAATAATTCAACTTTCCAGCTGCACTCTCATTATTCTTTTTCCCTAATTCTTCCAAGTCATATACTTCATCAACTTTGAAATCTTCAAAAATTTGTTTAATTTTCATAATGAAGAAAGAAAAAGTTGGTTTATATGGTTAACCTTATTTGAAAAAAACAAAAAAACAAAAAAACAAAAACAATTTTATTTAATTAAGAAGAGCACAGTCGCCTCTCATTCCTTCAAAGCTTCCTTCTCCCCCATGCATACCTTTGCCAGCACCTTTACCAGTAGCTCCTCTCATTCCAAGAAAGCCTTCTGATCTTAATTCTTCAAGTTGGACTTGCAATTCAGAAACTAGGTCCTCATCACCAGCATCTCTAGCTTCACGAAGATCTTCCATTACCTCTCTCATTTGAGTCATAGATGCATGCCTTTCAGTTGCAATCTTAAAATTCTCTTGTGTTAATGTATCCAAGTGAGCATCATTCCAAGCATTATAGTCACCAGATTCAATAGCTGATTCAATAGCTTCATGATTATCAGAATTCATCCAAGCACTAGCAGAGACAACCCCAACACCAAGTAGAGCAACCGCAAGAAGTGCAAATAAGCCTTTATTTATTTTCATTTTATTTTCATCCTCCATTTTAACTCTATAGCAAATATAAATAAAATTCTTTTATAACCAAGAAGAAAGGAAAATGTACATTTATGGTGTATGAATATTGTGAAAAAAAGTCAATGAAATAAGAAATGATTATTCTGATTTGGGAGATAAATGTAGATTTTATTTTCACATAAGGCAAGATAAATCATTAATTTCATCAAAAAAAAAGAATATTAAAGGGATTTTGTTATATTAATTATAATAAAATGCTTTTTGATTAATAATCTGAATAAAAGTTAAAAGTTATCTTTTATTTCTTGTATTATATTATTAATAACTTCAGAATAGGTGTACTCTGGCAGGTTTAAATCTTTTAATTTATTTAGACCTTCATTAAAAGTAGGTGATTTGTCTTGCTTGTTTTCTGGTTGAACTTTTATATTAAAAGGAGTTAGTATATCAGTTGCTAAATCAAATCTTGATTTTAATTCTGAAACTGCTATTGGAATAATCTCATTATTAATATTTAATTCAATTATTTTTTCAATTACTTCTGAAATATGTCGCAAATATGTTGGTTGAAACTTCCATGATGTATCATAAACCGCAGGTGTGTGTTCATGTATATTTTTTAAAAATCTATTAAATGGTCTATCATTAGAGGTGTTTGGGCTATATCCAACAATTAAAGATGGCCTCAAAATATTGAAGCCCTTAATTGTCTCTTTAACAAAATGTTCTCCATTCAGTTTTGTTTCTCCATAAAGCATAGAAGGATTTATTGCAGCAAAAGATGAAATATAAATCACCTTAGAATTTACTTTATTTGCAGCTTCGATAATATATTTTGTACCTTTTTCATTAATTGATTTGGCTAATTCAGGATTTTTATCACACCATCCACCACTTGAATTAGCTGCAACATGAATTATAAGGTCTGGATTTACTTCTGAAACAAATTTAATAACTTCTATTTGATTTGTTATATCAAACTTTTTAAGTTCATCAAATAATTTGTTTGATAAATAAGTGCCTATAGTTTCAAATTTATTTTTTAGATCTGTATAAATCTTAGCACCAACATAACTACTCGCCCCAGTTATTAAAATTTTCATATTACCTTATATTGGTTATTATATATAAATATGCTTCTTCTCCCAATTTTGACTAACTTAAAAATTCAATTCATTAATATATTGAATAATTAGTTATACAAATGGTAAAAGATACCTTCGCTACCGCTCAGAATTGATAAGTTAAATTATCGACTCCGTCGGGGGCATATATTACATTAAAACAGAGTAAATAAATAATCATTGCAAGTTTTAAAGATATCTCCATCAAAAATATTCATCTCATACACCTTTATATTAATTCAACTGCTTCATATCAATCAACAATAGATATCCAATTTACCTTCGCAAGCTCAGTAATAAAAACATAATATTATCCACTGCGTTAGCAGACATAGTTTGTTCAACTAAATATCAATTGTTCTATATTCAATGTCTTCAAACCACCAAGAACTTAGACACAAACAACCGGGGCACCGAAGGCATAATTCAATGTCTCTAACGAAGAAGATTTTAGTCCTGTCGAAGACGGACAAAAATCTTCGTGAGTGTAGTAACTAAATAAAAATATTATTGCATTATATTAGCAATTCCTCTCCAACCTGAAAGCATGAATATTCCTTGCTCGAGAGTTGAATTCTCATAAAAACAATTTATCTTATAAAGTATTTAAGTTTGAATTTTACATGAAATTAGAATTCAAATATGGCTGCCCAGATGAAATGGAAAATAAAACTTTAGTAGATTACCTGACAGACAATAATTGGTCCTCTAGTATAAAAACAAACAATAATCATATCGCAATTAGTTTCCCTGACAAAAAAAGGATTATTTCTTCTGATGACTCAAACAAAGCAATAACCCGTTATAAAATAGTTCCAGAAGAAAAGAGGCTCTATATAGAAAAGGGGTTTTCTGTCAGAAATCCCTATTATAACGCTCAAAAAGCACAAATACATATTCAAGCAACTAATAATAATGACTCCCCTATAACAGAACAAGATATCTTACAAGAGTTTATTGCAAAAGGTTATTCAATAAAAGAATAATTGTTTTTCTTTAAATCTCAAGAATAAATAATCTCAATAATCTTACAACTATTCTGTTGATTGAAAGTCTACTAAAAGTCAACAAATAAGGAATATTCCATCTTCACCACTCTTCAACCCAGTATTTCTTCATATTAACTCAACTGACTTTGCCCCGTCCTACAGCCTACAACTCACAACACAAAATATTTAATCCCAAAATTTAAAAACAAGATTAACTATTTTTGTGTATGACAAGAGTAAAATTAACAACAAACTATGGTGACATTGTAATCAATCTATACAAAGATATGCCAATTACAACAGGCAACTTCATTGACTTAGTAAAAAAAGGGACATACAATGGCACAATTTCTCACAGGGTAATCAAAGACTTCATGATTCAAGCAGGGGACCCTACAGGAACAGGATACGGAGACCCAACAATTCCAAAAATTGAAGATGAATTCACACACATATCAGGAAACAAAAATAGCAGGGGATCAATCTCAATGGCAAACGCAGGACCAAACACAGGCTCATCACAATTCTTTCTAAACCTAGTAGACAATCCTCACTTAAACAGACAACATCCAGTATTTGGAAAAGTAATTGAAGGATTAGATGTAATGGATAAAATTGCAGAAGTGCCAGTAAACGAGAACGACAAACCACGTAGCAAAATAATAATCGAAAAAGCAGAAGTTATTCAAGAATAACAATCCGTTAACAGTTTACGGTCAACGGTTTACAGGTCACAGACAAAATGGTAAAGAAAAAAGTTACAAAAAAAAGAGATGATATACCCGGACAAATCTTCGTAGGATGTTTGTTCTTAGGTTTAGCAATCGGAACATTGGCTGGAAGCATTTGGATTGGTGCACTTTTCGGACTTGGAGTAGGCTTTATTTCTAAAGGAATCTTTGAATCAATAAAAAAATAGTTTTTTCTAATAGATAGTACAGGACAATCAAATTTAAGTAGTTTCTAATCAAAATCATAATATGTCTATATATCTTATAACTAAAAATCAGAATAAATTACAAGAGATACAGGCTATAATTCCAGAAGTTGAACTCTTAGACATCGACTTGCCAGAGATTCAGTCTTTCTCCGCAGAAGAAGTAATTAAAGAAAAATTAATTTTAGCACAAAAAGTTTATCCTGAGAAAGAATTCATAATAGAAGACACTTCTTTTTACATGAATTGTCTTGGAGGTTTTCCAGGACCATTTGTAAAATTTTTTATAAAAGAAAATTCATTAGAAGATATCTATAGAATTGCACAAGATAGAAATAACAACAATGCCCAAGCAAAAACAATAATAGGATATGCTTCAAAAGAAAAAAAGATTCATTATTTTGAGGGACTACTAGAAGGAGAAATCATAAAGCCAAAAGTTTATTCAAAAACCAGTTGGGACCCAATATTCAAACCTTCATGCTGCGATAAATCATTCGGAGAAATGTCAATTGAAGAAAAAAACAATATATCCATGAGAATAATGGCTACAGAAAAATTAAAAGATTTTTTAGAAAAGAATAGCCTCAATCAAAACCTTTAAAAAATTTTAATTATTACATCATCATAATGAAAAAGTCTAAAATTTTCTGGTAGTCATTAACATTAATTCCAATCATTTTATTAATTCTCGGATATATATTTCCATCTCAATTTTTTGGAAGCCAAGAGACGATAAGAACCTTCATAACCCAATTTGGTATATTCTCACCAATTGCATTTATCCTACTTCAGATAACACAGGTTGCGATAACACCTTTTAGTCATTATGCCGTATCAATCGCAGGAGGATTTATTTTCGGAATTTGGCAAGGATTTATTTACAATTGGATTGGAAGAGTAATTGGAACAGCAATAGCATTCTATATCGCAAGATATTTTGGAAGAAAAATAATAAAACATTTCGTAAAACCCAAGACAATAAAGAAATACGATCATTATTTTGAAAAGGGTAAACCCCTATTATTCTTAGCATATTTCCTGCCATTGTTCCCAGATGATGAATTATCATATCTAACAGGACTTTCTTCAATGAAGCCGAAAGTTTTCCTACCATTAATGGCACTTGGACATATTAGCGGAAGCTTAAGTCTAGCTTATCTCGGAAGCGGAATTCAGTCTGTTAAAGAACCCTTATTCATAATCTTTTCCCTAATAACATTAATAGGCGGAATTTGGTTCGCTTGGCATTATAGGAAAATTAAAAAAGATTCATCTGTATAAGTTTAATAAATTATTATTTCGTACCCAAACTAGTCTGTCATCTCCAGCAATTCTCTCACCCGGAGGGTAACATTAACTCAACTGAGGCCCAGCTTCACATTTCGAGTCATACCACTGGTACCTTCTGCCTTAATATCAATCTACCTTCTATACTAAAAATCAACTAATTCTCAATTGAGTAGCTATCTCCAACAATTTATGCCCGCAGCGCAGCGAATAATTTAACATATTAATCTGCCTTAGGCCTTTGCCTTCAGCTCAACATCAATTCCCCAAACCCCAACTAATTTTATAAATCAACTCGCACTAACCCAACTATGAAACAAAAAATCCTAAACTTCATCAAAGAAAACGAGCTATCCCCCTTTAACTCATCAAAAACAGCTCTTAAACCAATGCCTTCAATTTACAAAACAGCTGACGCAAAAAGAGTCCACACAAGAACCCTTTCAACAATCTCCCAAAACTTCATATTTCCAGATACCGCAAATATCCTCCACTCCTTAACCTTCACAAACAATCCGCAAATTATAGAGCAAAGGCAGGAATTCTTTGAAAAAATAATCTCTTTCGGAAAACTAGACAATCAATTCTTAAATAAAATCAAAAAACCAAGAAAATGCTGGAAGCCAAGATATGACATAGCAATTGTAACAGAAGACGGAGAAACCTTTACAGAACTACAAAAAAGAGGTTGTCCAGTTCAAATGATAGTGTCAGAACAAGACGTCCTACTTCTAGAAGAAAGAGACGTGGTCCAAATCATCAACTGCCCAGAATACGGAATCGCATTAGAATCATTACCCCAAGCAGTTTTTATGAAATCTTTAGACGAAGTCTACCTAGAAAGACACCTTGAAACCTTCTCAGGTTGGATTGAAAACATAAAGCTACTGAAAGAAAACCCTTCAACAAAATCAATAAAATCAATATCAGAAGAACTCTTCCCATTAATCAGTTTAACAGATGACGGTGAATCAGAATCTTTAGACGTAGATGTAATAGAAGGAAAAATAATAGATGCAAATGAAATGATTCAAGAAAAAATAAAAGAGCTAAACTTTCAAGGAATGCAATTAATTGAAATCCTCTCAAAAGGAATCCTCCCAAAAGAAATCAAAGACACAATAGATGAAACTCTAGAAGAACTATCTCTCCCAAGACAAGTTGTAGAAATAGGAATTCCCTTAAGACTGGACGAAGAAGAATTGCAAAATCTAATCAACAAGCAAAATGCAAACGAATTTTCATCCCTAGCAGAAAATATTAAAGAACACTCAAACGAGCTAAAAGAAATCCCACAAAGGCTAAAGCAATTATCAGCAGCCCTACTGTTCTTCGATTTTATTGCAGGAATAACACAATTTGTACAAAGCGATTATAACTTCCCAAAAATAACAAACGAATTAATCTTAGAGAACACAAATAATATCTTCCTAAATCAGCCACAACCAATTTCATTTAACCTTTCAGATAACATCCATTGCTCAATTTTAACCGGAGCAAACTCAGGTGGTAAAACAACACTCGTAGAGCACACACTCCAACTCCTCTCCCTATCACAATTAGGCCTCCCAACATCAGGAACAAACGAAATACCACTATTCGAAGAAATATACTACTTCGCAAAAAACAAAGGCTCAAACCTCAAAGGAGCTTTTGAAACCCTATTATCCCAAATGTCAAAAATAATTCCAGGAAATAAAACCCTAATCCTAGCAGATGAAATAGAAGCCGTAACAGAACCCGGAGTAGCAGGAAACATAATCGCCGCAACAGCAGACTATTACATAAAACAAAACTGTTATCTAATAATCGCAACCCACCTAGGCCATGAAATTCAAAAAATATTACCAGATAAAACAAGAATAGACGGAATCGAAGCAACCGGCCTAACAGAAGATTTTGAACTAATAGTAAACCACAATCCAGTCCTAGGTCGTCTAGCCCACTCCACACCAGAACTAATCGTAGAGAAAATGGCGAACAAAGAACAAAAGCCCTACTTCAAATTCCTAAATGAATTCCTAAAAAAGAAAGAATAAAGCAATCTTTTAGATATAACTTGATTTAACACTTCTCTGTCATCACGAGCCATTCCCGAAATCGCGAAGCGATTCATATTAATTCAACTGCCTTTTGCCCTAGATTAATTAAACATATCAATCTGAGGCCCAGCTTCCCCCATCGGGTCATCCCTTGTGGAAGGCCCAGCTTCCCCCATCGGGTCATGCCACTGGTACCTTTGTTTTTCTTTCCCTCTCAATTAATTCTTTAAAGTCTAACCTCCTACCTTACCCATGGATTCAATACTATTATTCTCATTAAGTGTAACTGCCTTTGGCTTCGCAGGCTGGACTCTAAGCCAAAGAAAACATCTCTCAAAAAAAGACTTCAACAAAAATCTGATTCTTGAGATAGCAATTGGAGCCCTTGCCTTATTCTTTGCTATCAGATAAAACCACCATTAACTTTGTCCAAAAGACTCAACATATTAACAGCAATTGAGAAATCATCAAATATATTCCATGCTCCCAGCGGAGCGACTAATTCAACTTGTCCGAAACAAACTAAACATATCAATTTGCCCGACTTCTTCTTCAATCTGCCCATATCAATCTGCTCTCATCCTCCAATCTACCTTCGCAAGCTCAGCAATTAAGACATAATATGGTAAACCATACTTTTACTTAGCTCCAAATAATTTGGAGAGTAAAAACATTATCCACTGCGTTAGCAGGCATCGTGTGTTAAACTAAATCTCAATTGTTCCATATGTTAAAACCAGTTGAGAAGCTGTCTACAACAATCCCCGAAGCCGAAGGCTAACATTAATTCAATATCCTTGCTTTCTGCCCTAAGCAAACTAAGCATACCAATCGACCCCTCCCCGTAAACCGCAAATCGTCAACCGTCAACTGTCAACCGTAAACCCCTTCCCCAAATCTTTAAATAAGAACATTCATTATTTCTATTATGGAAAAAGACATCGGAAAAATCACAAAAAGAGATGACACAGATATTCTCTTAAGAATCGATGACTTTGCAGATAAACGAGGATTTACTATCCGAGAATTTGTAACATCAGAAAGATATACTGGGTTTACAAAAGCTGGGGTAAGAATTTTGTCAAAAGATTGGCAAAAATTCAAAGAAATGATAAATTCTGTTAAGGACGAGGACATGGTAGATCCAAATGCCGACTCCCAAGCTGACGCACAAGCAGCAATGCAAGCAGAAGCAATGGCGGCAGCACAAGCCGAAGCAGAAACAGAACCCTCATCTGAAAAACCTTCAAAAGAAGAACTTCCAAAAGAAGCTCCTTCGAAAGAAGAACTCCCAGATTATTAAGCAAAGTCAGAACATTCTATTAAAGTATTCTATAGATAAAACTAGAAGCTTCCAAAACAACATTTTTATTTTTTTATAATTTATTAAATATATTTGCTTCTTTTCCCAAATTTGATCAAAAATATAGTTATTGATAAAAGATGAGTTGTTAAGTTAAAGGCATATTAGGAGTATATTATTTATGAAGAAGTTATTAACATTTCCAACAATTACTTACTTTGCTCTGTCTGAGACACAATATTTGTCCCCGACGGCCTGAGTATTAGGTTCTAGCACAAGGGTTTACCCGTGAGTCGATAATTAAAGTGAGGCCCAGCTTCTAATGTTGGGTCATGCCATTGGTATCTTTATTCTGGTGCCTTCTCTATTCAATCTATTGAAGGAATAAATCCCGAAGCGATTTATGTTAGTAGAGGTACTTGTGAAACGGCGGCAACGAAGGTATATTTTGCCTTTTGTATAGCTAATTATTCAACATATTAATAAATTTAACTTTTTAATTAATCAAAATTGGGAGAAGAGCCATATATTTATATTCTATATAAACCAAGGTAGGATATGAAAAGAATCTCTCGTAATATTATTATGTGGTTAAAAGAGCCAACAGAAGGTCTTAATACAAATTTTATTAATAAGAAATCAAAAGCTTACCATAAATTCTTCAACAAGATAAACAAGAGAGACAATTTTCGTTTTGGATATGGTTTAAACTCTTATGAGGGAAAAGGAATATTCAACAATGTGGCTATTTATAAAAACAATAAAATTATTAGAACCAAAGAAAAATTTAAAGCAGATGTAATTTATCAATATTCCTCCATTGCACCAATTGGATTAAAAACAAAGCCGGCGATAATGACAAATTCTTCAGAATTTAGGGAATTTTGTATAAAAATAAATGCATATAATTATATGCCTCAGTTTTTTCCAAGAACTTTTTTAGTTAAAACTAAAAAAGAGATGACAGAAGCCATTAAAAAAATAGCTACAGATAAGGTAGTACTAAAACCAAATTATGGAAAAAATGGTGAGGATGTAAATATTTTTGAAAAATCCAGAATAAACCTAAATTTAATTCCATTAAATAAATTGCATTCTGGTGGATTTCTAGTTCAAGAGTTTATTGACACTAGCAAAGGTATCCCTAAAATTGCCAAATCTCACCATGATTTAAGAATTATAACTCATGGAAACAAAATTTCACTTTGCCATATCCGTCAACCCCAAACAGGAAGTTTGATTGGGAATTCACATAAAGGTGCTTCAATTAAAGAAATCCAAATTGATAAAATTCCAAAATTCATCTTAAATTTTTACAAAGAAGTTCACAAAAAAATCATCAAAAAGTATCCAAATCCATTATATAGTATGGATCTCGGAGTTGGAGATGATGGTCCAAAGCTCATAGAGTTAAATTCCCATACTGCTTTTCCAGGAGACAATTTCAAATGCATGAATATATTTATAGATAATCTAATAGAACATTTGGAAAACATCAAATAAATTTATTAACGCCATAATCTTTCTATTGATATGGACAAAGAATCTTTCTTGAAATTCCTTGCAAAAGCTCATAAAAATACTTATGCTGCTCCAAAAGAAATAAAATTAAAATATAAATGTGAAACACCAATTCTCCCAAATCATAAAGATTACGAGTTTACAGATGGCGACTTTAGATATCATGATTCTTATGCAGGTAATTCATGGGCCCCAGGAAGAGAGGTTGTTTTCTTTAGAAATAAAGCAGTATGGTGCATGTCATATCAAGGCCAAACCAATGAAGATTTGTCAGAAGATTTCATTGATCGAACTTTTGAATTTCTAAAAAAAGCATTAATGAACTTTAATGAAAGCATGCCGTTTAGAGGTCCAAAAGAATTTTCAGATGGAGACTTTAGATATACATTTGAGCTGGAAGGAACTTATAAATACTTCAAAGGTCAAGAAAGAATTTTATATAAAAACAAGAGCGTCTTCTTTCAGGATGTAATGGGCTCATTGATAAAGTAGATCTAATATCTCTTGATAACATTTAATATAACTATCACTAACCAACAATACACGTGCTTCTGCCAGCGGAGATAATTCAAAATTTATATGAGCGGAGCGAACAATTTTTCAGGTTATGTAAGTTATGTTGAGATTTAGAAATAATTGTGTTTTTGGTCAAAATTGGGAGAAGAAGCATTTTTTTTATAAATTTAAAACTAATTTATATACCCAAAAGATGCAAAAACAATTTCATTAAAATCATACTAAATACAAACACAATAGCTTCCAATACTCTCTTCTTTCTATCTTTAGTACTATGTAACTCTGGTATAATATCTGATAAAGAAATATACAAAAATCCTCCAGCAGCAATTAGAACAGCATAAGGTATAACAACTTCAACAGATTTAAGTGCATAATAACCAATAATACCTCCAGCTATAGCAGACAAAGCTGAAGCAAAATTAAGTTTAATAGCTTGCCATTTTGAATATCCACTATGCAATAGAACTGCAAAGTCTCCAAACTCTTGAGGAATCTCGTGAATAATTACAAGCAATGTCGTAACAAGTCCAATTTTATAATCTAACATAAATGAACTAGCAATTAAAAGACCATCAACAAAATTATGTACAAAATCTCCAGTAAAAATCAAAACACCTGCTGGTTTCTTCCCACAAACTTCTTTTCCACAATGATGCCAGTGAATAAAAGTTTCTATTAAGAAAAAAATACCAACACCAAGAACAACAAACATTAATCCAAACTGCAAATCAGACACTTCACTTAATGCCTCAGGAATTAAATCAAAAAATGCAGCTGCAATCATACTTCCAGCGGCAAAGGCAATAAAATAATTAATAAAACTTTTAATTTTATTACCCGTCAAAATAAGTCCAACTAAACTAATCAGACTTACAACAAATGTAGCTAAAATTATAGTAAATAACATATTGATATAAAAATAAATTTATTTATATACCTTATTGACTTTGATTATCAATAAGATGAAAAGAAATACCTGGCAATCAGAGAGAATACAAGAAGAATTAGATAAAATAGATACCTTTTTTACAGCCGAAGATCTACATGAAAAATTAAAAGAAGATAACATAGGCATTGCAACTATTTATCGTTTCCTAAAAGAAAAAAAAGACAAATCGATATTCCAATATACTTGCAATAGAAAACAAACATTCTCAAAAGAGAACAGGAGTCATTGTCACTTTACTTGCGAAAAAACTGGCAAGGTAACACATTTTAATATAGATTCACTTGATTTTTTAAAAAACAAAATTCCAGGTTCAATAAAAAGTTTTCAATTAGAAGTTCGAGGCGTCTGTGACTCTTGCTCGGAAAAAGACAATAAAAACCTTTAAAATATAAAATATCATATATTAATTATGAAAAAGGGTGTTAAGTCTCAACTAGTTGTTGGAAGCATTATAATAATAGTTTTAGCAATTTTATTATGGCCCTCCGCTCCAAAACCAGTGACTGATATTGAAGTCGCAAAATGCATAGGAGAAAAATCAACACTTTATGTTCAATTAGGATGCTCCCATTGTATAGAACAAGAAGAAATGTTCGGAGATAATTTTCAATACCTAAATACAATTGATTGCTTCTACGAAAGTGAAAAATGTGCAGAAGTTACAGGAACTCCAATGTGGAAAATAGGAATGAGAAAAATTTCAGGAGTTCAAACAATAGAACAATTGAGGGCTTTAACAAACTGTTAAAATGTCAGAATTATTAAGAATAACCGGACTAGCACTTGCAGACTCAGTAAATCCCTGTGCAATAGCAGTTCTAACAATGGTTCTCGTCTCCATTCTAGTAAATAATCCAAAAGATAAAAAGAAAGTTCTATTCTCAGGCCTAGCCTTCGTTGCAGCTGTTTTTGTAAGTTATCTATTCTACGGAACAATCATAGTTCAACTATTCAAATCAATGGACGCCTTTCTAAGAGTCTCCTCAGTATATGTAAATAAAGGCCTTGCACTTCTAGCAATCGGAATTGGAATACTAAACGTAAAAGATTACTTCAGTTACAAAAAAGGGTCCTTCGCAACAGAAATGCCTTTATTCATGAGACCAAGAGTAAAGAAATTTATTCAAGAAATAACCTCACCAAAAGGAGCCTTTACAGTAGGATTCATCGTAACATTATTCCTACTACCTTGCACAATGGGCCCATACATCGCAGCAGCAGGAACACTAGCAACTCTATCCTTCATAAAAATAATCCCATGGTTAATTTATTACAATATCCTCTTCGTCCTACCAATGTTAGCAATAACCTTCCTAGTATACTGGGGCTTCAAAGAAGTCGACGAAGTTGCTGGCTGGAAAGAAAGAAACATTAAAAAATTACACCTAATCGCAGGAATTTTATTAATTGTAGTAGGAATCTTAATCTTCAAAGGATTGTTGTAAATTTCATATGTGAGTATTCGCTTTTATTTATAAAAAAAACTCTTCAATATAATCTGAAAATTTTATTAAAATGGTAATGTTTTAACATATTTTTCATCTTCCAAAAGGAGTAGTTTTGATGAAACTATATTTGTGTCTAATTTTGATTTAACATTCCTTATTCCTTCTCTTAATTCTGAATCTTCTTTGTAGAGGAATTGTATTATTGTATTATTTTCTCCATAATTAAATGACAGAGCATTTATGGTTTTGTGGTTTTTGCAGAATTGTTTTATATTTTTTATGGTTTCATTTGATATTTCTTTTAGATTTAGAATTAGATTTGCAAATCTATATCCAAATTTTTCATGATTAAATAGGATTCTATTTCCTAAAATTATTTCTTTCTTTTTTAGTTGATTTAATTTATATAAGGCAAGTTCTGCTGATATCTTCAAGGACTTTGCAATATCAATAATTTTTATTCTTCCATCTTCTTCTAATAATTTTAAGATTAATTTTTCTTGAGAGGATATACTTAATGGAAGAATATTGTTTATTTGATAAGTATTTTCTTTAATTTTGAGGTCCCAGTTTTTTAGAGGGTAAAACTCTATATCAAATCTTTTCATTATTGAGTAATTTTTTATCTTTTCTGAGTTTTCTTTTATGAAGTCAAATAATATTTCATTGAATTCTGGTTCATCTTTTGTTAAGATATTTACGAATAGATCGTTTTCTGTTAATGATTCTCCAATAGATATAGTATTCTTTAGTTTTTCCAATTTGTCTTTTATTTGTCTTTTATCTTTTGTTAAATTAAGCTTTATTAAAACCGTATAGAATTCATTAAAACCTAATTTTGGGTAATTATAGATTGTTCAAAATTTTATTATTAGTCCTTCTTTTTCGTATTTTTTTATCCTATATTCAACTTGGTCTCTTGATAGATTTGTAGCCTTTGCTATTTTTGATAAAGGCTCTCTGAAATTGTGATATAGGTATGTTATTAGTTTTTTATCTACTGTGTCTAGGTTCATAGAACTTTATGGAGATAATAGTTTATTAATATTCCTAAAAGAGTAAATTATTAATATATATTACTTATTTTATCAGGAAAATAGAGAAAGAGAATTTAAGATTGTTGATTAATAA
>JAQICZ010000038.1 GCA_027858295.1 Nanobdellota archaeon
GTCCCGAACCCCGGCCACCGCCCCAAAGGCAAGTTGAGGTAGTTGGTTTTATTATTTAGTAAAGATTGCTTCGCTATCGCTTAGTATTGGTAAGTTTAATTATCCCTCGCAGTGCGTGCATGGGAGTGTTTGATTGAGAGGGTGGTTTGAATAAGATGTTTTGGTTTAGGTTGGTTTTGTTTAGAGGAGGGTTTTTGGTTTGGTGAGGTTCGGCGTGGGCGTTACCCTTGCCTCACCCAAAACTCTTAAAAATAATTCAACCTTATTTTCTTTATGAGTGTGAAAAAAAAGACGGTTGTAATTAGTCTTGGTGGTAGTCAGATATTCTCTGTTGGGGTTAATTATGCTTATTTGAAGAGGTTTAAGGATGTTGTTTTGAAGCACAAGAAGGATTATAATTTTGTGGTTGTATGTGGTGGTGGTCGTTTGGCTCGTGAGTATATTGGTGCGGTTAAGAGGGCTGGTGGGGATTTGTTTCATCAATCTCTTGCTGGGATAGGTGCGACTCGTGCTAATGCTCGGTTTGTTTCTCATTTTTTTGGATATGATTCTAGGCATGGGGTTCCTCATACTTACTGGACTGTTCGGAAGTATTTGAAGAAGCAGGGGATTGTTTTTTGTGGGGCTTTGAAGTATGTGGATAACCAAACTTCTGACTCTGTTGCTGCGCTTTTGGCTCGGAAGTTGAAGGGTGAGTTTGTTAATTTGACTAATGTGAAGGGGCTTTATGATAAGGATCCGTCGAAGTTTAAGGGTGCTAAATTTATTCCTGAAATCAGTTGGGAAGATTTTGATTTGATTGTTCAAAAGATTAAATTTAAGCCGGGTCAACATTTTGTTTTAGACCAGGGTGCTTCTAAGACTATTAAGAAGAATAAGGTTGTTACTTATATTGTTGAGGATGTTAAGGATTTAGATTTGTATTTGAGTGGGAAGAAGTTTGTTGGAACAAGAATTGCTGGATGATTTTGATTCTTATTCTGTATATTTAATAAAAAATATTTCTTCCTCCACCTCCCCCCTAATTTTTCTTGCGGAAATTTAATTTTCCCTATTCGAACTCCGTGTCGCCGGAATATTTGCATTTGAGGGCGCCAAAAGATTCTCACATCTTCGAAGCCGTCCCGGTGGTTAAGATAATTATTGGTTTTTGAATGGAGTTCTTCATGGAAGCCCCACCCCTTAACAGTATCTCCGATGACTTTTTGTCATTTTGTAATTATTTTGAATTATTGCAAAAATTCTTTTGGAATTTTTGTTATTCCCGCCTAAATATTTATCTCAGCTTTTTGTTTTCTGGAATGACGCTGATATAAAATTCCTCCCTAATGACTAATTTAATTATCCCTCGCGGTGTATCCATTCGCTTGGGTTTATGAGTGCCAAAAATTCTGCGGAATTTTTGTATGTGCATGAAAGGTGTGTTTTAAGCAGAGTAGTTTTTGTATAAATCACTTATTTCTTTTATAAATATCGGAGATACTGCTTTAAGGTGGGAGCATGTCATGTTAATAATATGGGGGAGTTATCGATCTAAATATTTAATTGGTATTAATTATTGCAAAATCAGAGATTTTGTTATTCCCTCCCGAGATTGAGTTTCGCATCCGCTCAATCTCAAGGCACACCCACTAAGGCAATATTATTATCACCTGTGGTGTGGGCATGGTTTGAGTTTGATTGACAGAGTAGTTTTTGAGAAATATTTATTTATTTTTATACAAAAAGTACTGGTCTCTGTGTCTCGTATGAATAAAAAATAATTCAAAATCTTTTTAATTAGGCTTGTTCTCTGTTTCTCATGGAAAGAATAATATTAACGGAGACTAATTTTAGTCGATTAAAGGAACTAGTTAAGAAAAATAAGGGAAACGAAATTATTTTTACGTCAAATGATGATGAATTGAATCGAAAAGTTATGGAAAAATTATCTGTTGCTGGTGTCATGATTCCTTTGGAGGAGAGAAAAGATTATACTAAACAAAGGAGTTCTGGGCTGAATGAAGTGATGAGTCGTATTATGAAAAAGGCGAAGATGGTGGTCTATATTGATTTTGACGAGGTTATTGATTCTAAGAATAAGGAAAGGATTTTTGCTAGATTGAAACAGAATATTGATTTGTGTAATCGTGAGAAGGTTCAAATGAAGTTTGTCTTAGGGAAAATTAAAAGAGAACCTCATGAAATTAAGTCTTTTTTTAGTTCTTTGGGTGCGCCTACTTGGATGGTCAAAAATTCTCTTTAAGAGAATTTTTAGTATTTGGTAATTAGTTTTTAGTTGTTAGTTCAATCAAATAATTTGTATTCACTCAAAACTAATTACTAATTACTAATTACTTGTTGTGGAGTAACCTTTAAATAAAGAATTTACTTATTTTTTGTAGGAGAGAGGAAGGTAAATGAAAAAGATATTTGCGATTTTTGTTATTGGTGTTGTTTTGCTAGCTGTGACTGTTTTTGCTCAAGGTGCTGCAGACGATAAGGCTGTTGAAAATTTTGTAAAAGATGTTGCTAGTGTGAAGGGTGTTGAAAAGTCTACTATTAAAGGTGTTAAGGAGTTGGATTTAAGAGATTTGCCGCAAAAAGTTAATTTGAATAATATTGATGAGACTAATTTGGCTATTTATGAGATTGATACTGATGCGGAAAAGCCTGTCTATGTTGTAACTGCTTCGAGCAAGTTCTTTAAAGAAACGGTTAGGAAGTTTGCTCAAAGAATGTTGTTGGCATATGGATTTAATGGTGAGATTATGGAGACTACTTTTTTGAAGACAGCTACAGGTGTTGTCACTAGTCTGCAGAAAGGTTATGTTATGACAAGAGATGGCGCTATCTCTGGATTGTCAACAAATTTAGAAATTATTGAGAAGACAAGCTCAGAACCAATTGAAGTTGTTGTCTATAAAAATTCAGAGAAGGTAGGTTTTAGGAATATGTTTAATTTGAATGAACCTGGAATTTATAGTGATTATGATACTATTTCAGGTGGCACAATAGTTTTTGAGAAGGGTGATGTTATTTCACTTGAAATTAATATTCCAGAAAATACTCGGGTAAGAGATGTAACGTCTCTTCTTGATATTGAAACTGAATAAGGATAAGGAGGTAAAAAATGAGACACGATAGAATGAGAGGATCTGTAAAAGAAGGAAGTAGGGGGTCAAAGAAGATTGTAGTGATTTTGTCAATAGTTGTTGCAGTTCTGATTCTGGTTATTTTGTATTTCTTTGTTGCACAACCTCAAATGAATAAATATGTTGCAGCAAAACAATATGAAGGTGTGAATTATGCACTTGCTTCAATTTTGTCAGGAATCCAGACACAAGGATTTGTTCAAATGCCAATTTCTGAGAATCAGTCAGTAATCCTAGCTTATGTTACTCCTGAAGAACTTCAATTCTTGCAACAAGTAAGGTCACAACAGGCGCAACAGTCGGCTGGCGGAAACACTGCGCAATAAGATTAGTTAATTTTTTTTTCATTTTTTTCTTAGAAGTTACCTTTAAATAATATTGTTTATTGGTAAGATTAGTTTAGTTACCCTACAAAAAGATGGCCTACAAAAAATATATTAAAAGGAACGGAAAGCTCTATGGACCTTATGTTTATCATAGTAAAAGAGTTGATGGAAAAGTGGTTTCAGAATACCATGGTACTAATAAGGGAGGGTTAGAAAAGAGAATTCTACCTAAGAAAATGACTCTTATTTCAATTGGTTTTTTCTTGGCGGCGATTGTTTTGTTGTGGGTTGTTTTTTTTTCTGCAAATTTGACTGGTAGAGCTACTTCTGATTTTAGTGGATATGTTGTTAATGGAGAATTATCAGGAAAACTCAATTTAAATTTAAAGTCTGGAGAGTTGTTGCCAAAGGATTCTGTTGTTGTTGTAAATAATAATGGGAATATCACTGAATATTTTTTATCTGATTTAGTAAAGCAGGAGAGTATTTTATCAACATTTTTTGTTGATGGGTCGCAATTGTCTGGTACTGGTGAGGGTTATGGGTTTATAGGAAAAAAAGAAGAGATTGTTCCTGTTTTTTTTAAGTTGGATATTATTCCTGAAAATTTGAGTTCTGGTGGCGGTTCTTCTGGTTCAGATATTGTTGCACCTGTAGATAACGCTACGGAACCTGTTGTTGAAACTCCTGTTAACGAGACCCCTGCTGTTGAAACTCTTGTTAACGAGACCCCTGCTGTTGAAACTCCTGTTAACGAAACCCCTGTTACTGAAACCCCTGTTGTTGAGACCCCTGTTACTGAGACCCCTGTTACTGAAACCTCTGTTACTGAGACCCCTGTTGTTGAAGCCCCTGTTGCTGAGGCTGCTCCTGAAGTTACAGTTGAAGAGCCTGTAGCAGAGCCAACGCCTTCACCAATTACTGGAAATATAATCTCAAATTTATTTAGAGGTGTTGGAACATTTTTTGTTGGTATAACAGGTAATGTTGTAGGGGAAAGTCAAATTGTCCAGGGAGATGTTGAAAAAGGAAAAGAGTTTGTATATAATGTTCCTGAAAATTCACAAGTTAATTTTGTCGCAAATTCTATTATGACTGAAGAAGGTGAATTAGATGAGTCTGTTCTTCTTTTGAATAGAGAAGGAAATAAGGTGATTGTTACAACTACTTATTCAATTGTTCAAGAAGGCTATGGGCAAGAATTTTTGGTTAATGAGGATAAATTTTTGGTTCTTGATTTTGGTTTGGTTGGTGTTGCTTTTGAAGAAGGGGATATTAATGTTAATGTAGAATTTAATGGAACAAGTGTAATTGAATTTAGTGGAAAGGTTTCCGGAGTAGCTCCTATAAACGATTCTCAGCCTGTTGAGCCGGTTAATAAAACTATAAATCAAACTGTTGAAGAGGTTGCACAGGAAGTGTTTAATACAACGAATGTAACTGCTCGAGAGTTTGAGAATCTGACTTTGTCTGAAGCTGAAAAAGCTATTTTGAGGACAGAATTTAAGATGACTGTTGTTAATACAACTGCAGAAGATTATAAGGATAAAACAATTGTAACTTTTAGTCTTGGTGGTTATGAGATGTCTAATTCTTATGAAAAAGATTTGGATAATGAGACTTTGACTAAGTTGATAGAAAATGATAGAATTCTTTGGTTGAAAGATTTAGCGAGAGGATTGTCTGGTAAAAGAACAATTTCTGATTCTAGAGAAGAATTAGCTTCTTTGTATCCAATTATGTAGATTGTTGACCGTTAATAGCAGACCGCAGACCGTAGACCGCGCGTCGAATAATTGAGTTTCTTTCTTTGGTAGTGTCCCTATTCGAACTCCGTGTCTCCAGAATGTTTGTAATTGATGGTGTCAAATTTTTTCGAAAAATCATCCACTCCCTTTATTCGTGGAAACGGTCGCCCTAAAGGGAATACTGAATTTCGAATTTGGTCTCGAAAATAAGTATTTGTCAGAAGATTCTCACCCACTAATTTAGGGGGCTCGGAGTTTTAGTCCGAGGGGTAAATGATAATTATTTCGCTGCTGCTCAGTTATTAAGGCAATATTATTATCACCTGCGGCGCGGGCATAAGTTGTTTCTGATTAACAGAGTAGTTTTTATGATCTTTTTTGATTTGCTTATTATATGTTTGTAAAAAAATGAAGTTCCAGCTTGCCTTAGAGATACCTCGCGCATTTAGGCCGAGGAGTCTCATCCAGTCTTTTTTTGCAGATTATATTAATGGGTTTCGGTTGGAATTGAAATGTGGATTTTATAGAATAGGAAGTTGTAAAAAATTGATAATTAATTTTGTCTTAAGCGGTATACTGTTGTCAATAATCGTTAGGCATTGCCTTCTCAGATTTTCTTAATAATAAATCTTGAAGAAATTGTTGTTGAAATCATTGCTGTAAATTGGATATTCCCTATAGTAACTTTGAAGAGTCCTTCTGATTTTGGAATTTTTGCTATTTGTGAGAATGTTGAAATTATGTCGTCAATTCCTTCTTTTGTTAATTTTATTCCAGTGGGCTTTTTTCCCATAGTCCCAGTTACAAAAACATCTTCATTCTCTCCTGGGGTTTCTATTGTTTTAACATTTCTATCTTGTATAAATGGTGTTAAGGTACCAATGTTTAATATTTTTGGCTGAGTAGTTTCTTTTGTTGGCTGTAGGTATCTTAGGTGTTCTGGTAATTCAGATTGGGTTTTAATTGGTCTTTGTTGTATTTCTCGTGGTGCTCTTTGTATTTGAGGTCTTTGCTGTTGTCTTTTTTGTGGTGGAGTCGGGGTTTTTCGTTTTTGAATCATACGATTGGGGTTATTATTTATAATATCTTCTCTTGTCCTTGCTGATGGAATTAAAGAATATTTGTCTTCTGAAAGTTTTTCTTTAACTTCTTTTTGAATATTTGTTTTAACTTCTTCTTTTGTTAAGGGTCTAGTATTTTCAATATGTTTTAATTTTTCTTCTGATTTTTCTTTTAGAATTTGTTCTAGCCTATATATTCCAAATGAGGTAGTATTTTCAATTAATTTTTTTGTAATTCGTAGTAGAACTAATGTCTTGAAATTAGAGGACCTGTTTTCTAGCATCTTACATGGAGAAGGTTGGATCAAATTCCCCTTGCTCTTCCATAACTTTTGGTCTTTGTCCGCCTGAAGTAACTTCTGGTGGTTGTGTATTATCTTCTGTAGCCGTCCTTCTTGATGTCATCATTTGTTGCGGTGGAGTCTGTGGTGGAGCTTGTCGTGGAGCTTGTTGTGGAGTTTGAGGTGCTTCCTTCTCATCTCCTCTTCCGATAGCATATGAAATGTTTGGGTCTACTGCTGCTTTATGCATTAGAGTTAACCCTTTTGCAACTAATTTGTTTTGTTCAAAAATATTTTTTAATTTATCTATAATCTCTTGTTGTTTCTCTTCATTCCCTTTAATTTCTAAATTAATATCTTTTTTAGCTAATGTCTCTGCTGATTGTTCAAATAGATTTAGTAATCCTGATATTTGATTCTCTAGTTTATCAAATTTTGAAACTAAATGCGTCATAACTTTTTGCATAGAAATGAAATTTTCAATTAATATTTTTTCTAGATTTCTGTCTGGTCGTGAAATGATTTTTCTTGTTTTGGTTTTTCTTTTTGTTCCTTCTTTTGGAACACTCTTCTTATTAACCTTCGTTGTGGAAACTTCTTCAATCACCTCTTTTGCCATATTGTTTTGAGGGAAATGTCTTTTATAAATTTATCTTGTTCATTGAGATAAAAAATTACTTCACTACCGCCGCCTTGCAAGTATCTCTTCTAACGTAAATCACTTCGTGGATTTACTGCCGTAATAAATTAGGGTAGTAAACCACACTTTTACTTAGCTTCAGTAAAACTGCCTTCAGTAAAACTGAAGAGTAAAAATAAGAGAAGGTATCAGTTATTTGGGCAGTTAAATTATCCGTTCGTGTTGCGTGCAAATATTGTTATAATGTGTAGAGTCCTAAAAACAGTGTTTGAAGAAGTATCTTAAGTGTCACATTTAGTGCAATAGGTTAAAGTTAGTAAAATTATCCAAAGATACCAAGCGTATCACCTGATGTTTTGGTTTGTTCTTTTTCTTCTAAGAATTCATCTGTAAAATCTTTTTTTTCTTCTTCTTTTATCTCGTTGATGGTGCTTTCTATATTTTCTAAAGATGTTTCCTCATCAGTGTTTTCTATTTTTTCAATGTCTTCTGGTATGTTTTCTAGGATTTCTTCTGGCTTTTTGATAGTATCTGAAATTCCACTCAATTCTGTTTCATTTAGATCCTCTCCAATAAGTTCTTCAGACTCATTTTGAGTTTCTAGAGATAGTGGTTTTCTTTGATTATGTCCTTCAATTTCACTCATGGCTATTTCTGTTTCTGTCTCTCTTGGCTTTTTTTGATTGTGTTCTTCGATTTCTCTCATGGCAATTTCAACAGCAGTAAGGTCTTTGTTTGGAGTATCATTAGGTCCTAAATCTTCTATATTCTCTGGAGTTTCATCGAATTTTTCTTGTGGTGTTTCCTTTAATTCAACATCCTTTTGTTTGTGATTATCTATTTCTTGCATTGCTTTTTCAATTTCACTTAACTTTTCCTCTGATAATTCTAGTTCTGTTGATGATTTTTCTTCTGTCTCTTTTGGATTTTCTCTCAGATATTCTTGTTTCTCTTTTTCAATTATTTTAATTGAATCTTTTGGTTCTTCTTTTGGTATTTGACTTTCAATATTTGGAATCTGATTTTCTTCTTCTTTCTCTTCTGAATATTCTTTCTTTTCTTCTTCAATTGCTTGAATGGCTTCGGTTATATTTTCTTCATTAGTCTCTTCTTTTTCTGTTTGTTTTGTCATTGATTTTACTTCTTGTTCTACCTGGATATCTTTCATTTTTTCAAAATCTTTTAACTCTTTTTGCTGTCTTTGCTTCTCTTTGTTTATTTCATATTGTCGAACTTCTTTGTCAGTTCCTGAAATAAATTCAACTTCTGCTTTATGAATTAGTTCTGAAGTTGCGTTAACTTCTTCTGGTGTTAATACAACTGTTTCAATATTCTTTTTAACAAGGTAATTAACCATTTCTTTTTTCTTTAGGGCTTGGCCGAAGAAGCTTGTCTTTACATTGTTTCTTCTACAAACTCTGATTACATATTCTAATTGGTACATTAAAGCAGGGCAAGTGTCATCATAGAAACCTTTAACGTTCTTGTTCTGTGGATCAATTGCTAATAGGTACTTTGTTAGACTATCCCCTGAGAAAGCAACAGCATCAATTCCTTCTTCAATAAAATCTTTAACTAGTTGTATTGAAGCTGGTGTTTCGAAAACAATACCAACTTTTAATTTTGTGTTTAAGCTTTCAATTGTTTCTTTAACTTTTCTTAATTCATAGACAGAAGTTATTTTTGGAATAAATACCCCTACTTCTTTTTTGGAATCTGTTAAATCGCTGATAGCCTTTAGTTCTCTTTTTAGTAATTCAGGTTTTGAGAGTAAGTATCTGATTCCACAAAGACCCATTAGTGGATTTTCTTCTTCCCTTTCAGGTGCACCTTCTAAATTTTTGAATTGTTTAGTTGTGAAGTCGCTTAATCTTACCCAAACTTCGTCTAAACCTGTCGATAAATTTTCTAGGCCTGCGGAAAGAAGTTCACCATAACCTTTTGTATTGAAATTCTCAATATAATAATTTGGATGCAATCCTCTTTCTCTGATAATATCTTCAAGAACAATAAAGCCTTTGTTTATTTGAGTGGAGAATCCTTTTTCTTTTTCATTCTCATTTCTGATGAGTAATTTGATTTTTGTTTGAGTGATATTTCTTGGTGGCAAAATAGGATTTTTTATTTCTTTTTCTATTTCTTCTTGAGAATCTTCAATTGTAGAATTTATTGTTTGAGTTTTAATCTTGATTTTTTCTTCTGGAATTTCTGAGAGTTCTTCTTTGATATCTTCTGGTTCTTCTTCTTCATCTTTTGTTCGGCCTTTTAGCTTTTCAATTTTAACAAGATATATCTCATCGTTTTCAATTGCAAAATCAAATTGGGTATTTTCTTTGAATATATCATCAAGCCTTAATGCGGCATCTGTTAATTCTTGAATTTCTCCATCATCTAGAACTTGTTCAAAAGAGTATCCTTCTTTTAGAGTAATTAATTTTAGAGCTCCAGCAGAATCTCTAGTTACTGCATATTTTTTTTCTTGAATGTCTTTGTTGATTATTCTGAAGTCTCTTCTAACAGTGTATCTGTCCTTTCTTATTTCTGGAATTTTTAACCCTCCGCCAAGTCCCCAAATTGCATCAATTTCAAGCTGGTTTTCTGAATATAGTGTCCCTGATTTGTCTGCCTGTACCATTTTTTGAATGATAATTGCAGTTCTTATAGAGTCGGGAGAAATTCCTTTTTCTTTTTCTTCTTTCAGAACTCCTGGTTCAAACAATGAGGCGATACATCTTTTGATTGTGTATAATACGTTTGAGATTCCTTTTATGTTGAAGTGTGAATCACCGGATTCATTGTTATAAGAATTCCTTACTGCTACAAAGATTGGCTCTACTGAGTTTGAGAGAATGCTTAATGCAGAGCCCTCTCCAATTTCTAATTTGTCTATGGCTAAGTCTTCGTAGGATTCTTTTATTTCTTCTTCTAGTTCTTTTGGTAAATTTGATTTTAGAATTAATTGTTTAATTTGGTCTGTTGCTCGAGTTAATTCGGCTTCGTCTTCCCAATTAATTTCTTCAAAGATGTTTGAAATTGCGTTTGAGATGCCATTTGTTGAAAAGAAGTTACTAATTGCTTTTTTTGTTAATACGAATCCTTCTGGAGTAGAGACTCTTTTTGATAGAATTTTCCTTTTATAGGCTTCTCCTAAGTATGCTGCTTTTTCTCCCACAAGATTGATAGAGTTCTTAGTTATTTCTGAGAACCACTTAATATTGGTTTCTGTAGTCTCTTTCTTTTCCTCTTCCATGTTAGATTTAGCAATATTTTCTTAATAAAGATTGCGAAAGTTATATGCAACATCCGAGTACCTGGTAATTAGTTGTTAGCTATTGTTCTGCATCTGTAGGACAAGCTAGGTGAAATAAAGAATAAAAGGGGGTGGTCTATTTACTGATTGCGCCAACAGGGCAAGATTCAATTGCTTCTTGGACGCAAGGGATATCTTTTTGTGCTATTACTTTTGCATGAGCTCCGTCCATTTCAAAGACTTCGTCACAAATTGACGAGCAGGTCCCACAGCCAATGCATGCATCACTTATTTTAATTGTCATGTGTAATTATAGAAGGCAAGGTTTATAAATTTGTTTAGCTATATTTTCGTATGGTAGTAGCTTGGATTATTGGAGGAGTGGTTGTTCTTGGTGGACTAATTACGGTTCGATATTATAATAGATTTGTAACTTTGGCTAATAGAATTGATAATTCTCTTTCACAAATTAATGTTCAATTAAAGAGAAGATCTGATTTAATTCCTTCGCTTATTGAAACTGTTAAAGGTTTTGCTAAGCATGAAAAGGGAATTATGAAAGAAGTTAGCGATGCTCGTAAAGTTATGATGGGCGCTAAGGGGCTTGAAGGCAAGATGAAGGCAAATGGAGCTTTGGAAGGCGCTTTAGGTAAATTATTTGCTATTGCTGAGAATTATCCTCAATTAAAGGCTGATACAAATTTCTTGGAATTGCAAAAAGAGCTATCTTCAACTGAAGACAGAGTCGCATATTCTAGACAAAACTATAACGATTCTATTTTGAGGTATAATGTTCTTTGTGAAAAATTCCCAGGTGTTATTTTTGCTGGTATGTTTAGTAAGACGAAGAGAACTTATATTGAATTAGAGCCAGGCGAAGAAAAGAAGCCTGAAGTTAAATTTTAATTCTTTTTGGTTATTTTGAATTGTTGAATTTTTTGATAATCAGGCGATTTATCAAAAATTTCAAAATCCAAACTAACTCAAAAATAATCAAAAATTCGGGTAGGGTTTATTTTTTTTGTTTATTTTGAGGTTGCTTTTGAATGTAATAGGATATTTTTTTATTTGCTCACTATCGTCCATATTGACATAAGAATAGGTTGAATTATCCCTCGCAGTGCGTGCAAATATTGTATCATTAATAGAGTAAAAGGAATAATTATTGATAGTTTAAATAATATTTTTATACTAATTCAGTTGCCTTATCCTTGACCCAATCCTTGCCTTAATCCGTGAGGAATATTGCCCCTCTTGAAATCATTGTGGAGAAAATATTAAAAAGGTCTCTGAGTTGTATTTATCATGGTAGCTAAAAGATTATATCGTTCTGAGAATGATAGGATGATTGGTGGTGTTTGTGGGGGGATTGCTGAGTATTTTGATTTAGATCCTGTTTTGATTAGGGTTCTTGCAGTTCTTCTATTATTTATGGGAAGTTTTGGTCTTTGGGCTTATCTTGTTATGTGGATTATTGTTCCTACCAAGTCTGATGTTGTGAAGCCTGTGAAGTCGAAGAAGAAGGTTGTTGCTAAGAAGAGGGTTATTCGGAAGAAAAAGTAATTTTATTTTTAGTTGCGGCAGGGGTTTATTGATATTAAAGACAATTGAATTAATGTTAGCCTTTGGCTTCGGGAATTGTTGGAGGTGAATAGAGTTTTGGGGCATTTGTTTATTGTTTAATTTTTTTAGCGGTGAGTGGTAGATTGTTAGCAATTTGGTAAATTCTTAAAAACTCATTTATGTTATTTTTATTATGAAAAAGATAGATTTTAGAGATCAGATTTCTAGTAATAAGCGGAAGTCGTTTTTTTTGATGGGTTTGGTGGCTGTTGTGTTGGTTGTTTTGGGATATGTTATTTCGATGACTTTTTTTCCTGATGCTTTTTTTACGATTATGATTTTGGTAATTATTTTTTCAATTGGTTATACTTGGTTTAGTTTTTATAATTCTCATAAGATTGCTATTGCTTCTGTTGGGGCAAAGGAAGCTAAGCGTTCGGAGTTCCCGGATTATTATAGGCTGGTTGAGTCTTTGGTTGTTGCGTCTTCACTTCCAATGCCTAAGTTATACATTATGAAGTCTCCACAGATTAATGCTTTTGCTTCTGGTCGTGATCCCGCTCATGCTGTGGTTTGTATTACTACTGGTGCTATGGAGAAGTTGGATAGGCGTGAGCTTGAGGGTGTTTTGGCTCATGAACTTGGGCATGTTGCAAATTATGATATTAGATATATTACTCTTGTTTCTGTTATGGTTGGAATGGTTGCAATTATTTCACAGATTTTCTTGCGTAGTTTATGGTTTGGGGGAGGTAGAGGTAGTGATGATAAGGCTGGAATGATATTTCTGATAATTGGAATTGCTCTTGCAATTATTGCTCCGATTGTTGTTATTATGGTTCAGATGTCAATTTCTCGTAAACGAGAATATTCTGCTGATGCGACGGCTGTTAAGTTTACTCGTAATCCTCAAGGTTTAATTGGTGCTCTTGAGAAGATTGGAGGAGATAATATTATTGAAAAGAAAGTTTCTAAAGCTGTTGCTCCTTTGTTTTTTAGTAATCCTTTTAGAAAAATGGGGTCTACTCATCCGCCGTTGGGTGATCGAATCGCAGCATTGAAATCTATGTGATTTTGTTTCTTTTTGTTTCATGCGTCGTTATTTCCTTGCTCGTGTACAGGAAGTACACAACGCAATAAAATGCCTAGCCTGAATTCAAAAATAAATCAAAATCTAAGATGTTTGTTTTTTTGATGTTTATGGTTAATGGAGAATAGTTGATAACTGGAGATTACGAAAGTTTTTATATTAAATATTCGTAATTTCCGTATGGGATTGATAAGAAGTGGTGCTGTAATTGCGTTGTCGAGTGTTTTATTCCTGACTCTTTTTTTAGGGAATGGGTTGTTGACTTTGACGTGGTCTCTTGAATATGATAATGTTGCTCCGCATGTTCAGAATTTTTCTGGTGGCATTTTTGAAGATTTGGGGGTTCGTGAGAATATTATTAATGATTATCAATTGATGGAAGATTATTGCGGAAGCTATGATGCTTATCCTTATAATCGGGATGAAATTTCCCTTAAAGTCCCTTGTGATATTATTCGGTTGGGTCCTGATTCTGTGGTTAATTATAGTGTTTCTAAGTTTTTTTATGATGTTTACAATAAAGAATATGATTGTTCTTTTTGGAAGTGTGTGAAGGAGGCTGATAATGGGATTTTTGTGTTGATATCTGCGAAGGCTAATGATTATTGGAAGTCTAAATTTAAGTTGGCAATTTTGGCATCTGTTATCTTGGCTGGGCTGTTGCTTCTGGTCCTTGAGTCTAAGTACTCTTTATTCACGATTACGGGGATTCTAATGATGTTTTCGGCTTTTCCTTATATGAAGCTTAATTGGGTTTTTGGGTTCTTGCCAGAGGGCTCTTTGACTGGTTTGTTTGTGGCTTTGTTTACTAAGTCGTATAATGTTTTCTTGATTATGACGATTATTGGTGCGGTTCTTTTAGCAATTGGTATTGCTTTTGAATTTTTAGGATTTGGTTTGAAGCTATCTAAACTTTTTGGATTGTTCAAAAGTAAGGATAAGGTTGAAGAAAAAGAGACTGAAGATAAGGGGAAAAAAGGTGATGTTGCTCTTGGAGAGCAGTCTCCAGTTGTTAGTTCTAAGTCACCAGTAGAAGATAGGGAGATGTTTACGAAGGATGAAGTTAAGGAAATTGTTAGGGATGAGATTGAGAAGATTAAGACTGAAAAGAAGATTCGTGGTAAGGTTCGGAAGGACATGAAGGAAGAGTAGGCTAGTTTTTAGTTATTAGTTCTTAGATATATTGCATGAATTAATTCATGTTGTTAATATTTTTGAAGGCCGCCCCGCCCTCCGGCACTC
>JAQICZ010000042.1 GCA_027858295.1 Nanobdellota archaeon
CTTTGGAATATGGGAAAACGAAATTCTCAGGCAGATAAAATAATTGGAAAATATTTTATTGGAGAATTTGTTTGAAGTCTCGTTGACCACACCCTAGTGAAATTCCATTCGCTTTGGAATATGGGAAAACGAAATTCTCAGGCAGATAAAATAATTGGAAAATATTTTATTGGAGAATTTGTTTAAAGGGATGTGGTTTCAATAAGAAGACATATGAGATTTAGTTTGTAATAATATTTTTATATCACCTGGGGGAAGAATTCGACTCTTTCATCTAATTACTTTTTATTTTTCTTCTTTGATTTCTTCTTCTTTACAAACAAATTCTTTATTTCTATTCTAAACAAATACCCATAGACCAAAGCCAACAAAACCCAATTTGTTATAAATATCCAAGGTGTACTCCATCTTATTCCATCAACTGATATAGTGCTTAATGGGTAAAGGAATTGTGTTGGGTAAAATTCAGCTTCGTGGGTTGGGATGTCTAACAGAATATGCAAGGGCCAGCCTATCATAAATAAATAAATCTTTTTTCTAAAGGTGTAGATTATGCCGAAGACTAGTGCACATATTAATATGCTATGCGAGATGTTGTAGAGAGTTCTTATGAACTCTGGAAAAAATACATGGTGACCTTCTCTGGAAAAATTTCCTGTTAGAATTGCTAATGTAAAAGGTACTGTAAAGGCGAAGAGGTCGGGAAAGGCTCCGAAGAAAGCTGCTAGCCAGAATTTTGATTTTCTTCCTGTTGCGGCGTAACCCCAGAGGGCGTGGGAGAGTGTGTCCATGAACAAAAAGAAATGAAGCTTCTTTTTATAGTTATTAGTTGTTAGTCTTTAGTTGTTAGTTGGAGGCCATGGACAGGGGCAGATTGATATGGACCGTTGAATTAATATTAACCTTCGGGTTCGAGAATTGTTGGAGATAATTTATCAACGGATGTTAATATATGGAACGATTGAGACTTAGTTGAACCGAGTATTATTCCCCTATAACTTTGGGCACAAGAATCAGAGTCTTTATTTAATTGGGTTTAAGACTGGGCAGATTGATATGTTTAGTTAGCTTAGGGCAGATTAAATTATTCGTTCGCGCTGCGTGCATGAAAGGTGCGTTTTTATTTACTCAATTGATATTAATATATGGAAGAATTGAGGTTCAGTATCACCGAGTATTATCCCCTCTAATCTGGCTAACCAGGCACCATTCGCTTGAGTTTAAGAGGAATTACCATTCGCATCCTGAATATGGGAAAATAAAATGTCTTATTTGTTACATCTTATTTAGGGTGCCAAAATTTCAGGCAGGTGAAATCGATTGTGGACAACTTTACAGGCAGTTAAAAACCCTTGGAAAAGTTTTTAACGTAAAGCCGTCTGGGGAAATGATTTTACGAAATTTTGTATGGGGAGTTATCGATTGTAATATTTTATTGTGTTTGCGATTTTCTAAACGATTATAAATCTAAATCTACATTGTATTTTATGAAAAAAATATTAGTTGTATCTAAAGATGGGTTGAATGAAGTTGTTAATGAGAATATTGAAGATGCTATTATGAACCTTGGAATGGGGAGGCCGAATGTTCAGTTTTGTGGGGTTGAAATTGGGGCTGATGAGATGGTTAGTTTGGAGCTTGTGAAATGGGCGGATATTATTTTGGTTCTTGAGAGATGGCAGAAAGATGAGTTGCTAAGAATTATTCCAGAAGCTGTTAGGAAGGATATTAGACTCTTAGATTTACTTGAGGAAGATTTAGAGCATAAAGAGTTGGCGAAGAGAACTATTAAGAGAATTCTTTGAGATAGTTATTAGTTGTTAGTCTTTAGTTGTTAGAATAAAGAAGAAATATTAATTTTTGTCGGCCTTACACACCTTACAAGCTTTGAATTTGTTTTTATTAAAATAAGCCCGAGTGTCTTCTTTTACTCTGAATTTTGGTTTGATTAGTTTTGAAAATCTACAGTTTTGCAAGTGGTATGTTTTTGTTTCTGTTGAACCGATGTACTTTGCTTGTGTTGATGATATTTCCTTTTTTGGACTTTCAGATTTTGCAACCTTTATAGGTGTATGAGTATCTTCTCGAATTGAAATTCTTTCGATTGAAGATTTTTTTATTTTTTTTATTCTTGAGTTTAATGGCCTTCTTAGGAAAGATTGTCTTCTAATAAGAGCAAGGAAAAAGGCACATAAGAATAGGATTCCAAAAGCAATTAATAGATTTTGATTATTTGTTAGGTTTGTGAAGAGCATTATGCCTACGAAGAGTAAAGCCCATATCATTATCATTAGTAGTTGTGCAATTTTTATTCTTTTACTTATTGTCATTTTAATTAAATCCACTGGCAATCCAGTTAGCTAATCTATCTAGGAAGGATTCTTTCTTATTTATATTTAATGATATAACCATAGGCTCTGAATTTTCATTTACTATTGGTTTATTTATGAAAACCACTGGAAGTTCTTCATCTGATGAAATTGCTAATCTCCCTTTATAGTTTTCGTCGTCTCTTCTGTTTGGACAAGTTTCACAATCGTCTTCACATTCTTCTTCTTTTACAATGAAATTTACTGGCTTACAAATTGTTTCAAAGTCATCTGTTGCACAGAATATTACTTGGTGATCTCCAACGGAGAATGTTCTTTCGTTTGAGATAAAACTCCAGTTTGATTGGTAAATCATTGTTCTATTTGCATCTCCGTCTAAACTATAGACTACTATTGCGTTTTTGTTTGTGTCTGCCTTGAAGATTATTTCTTTTTCGACTTCTTCGCCTTCTGTTGGATTAATTGGTGTTAATGTTAAGTTTGTTATTTCTTCTTCAAATTCTACTATAAAAGTTACGGAATCAAAACCTGTGTTATTTTCGTCGTCTTTACAAGTTACTGTCCAAATGTTGGAGCCTTCTACGGAAATGATTCCTGTTATGGTATTAATTCCATTTGTTGGATTGATTACTGACAGCGGGCTTGCTCCGTTAATTGAATAATCACAAGCGTGTAAATTGTCTTCGATTACTTCAAAAGTCATATTTGTTATGTATTCAGTATATGTTGTATTTTCTGGGTAAAGAATTGTTACAACTGGATCCGTGTCGTCAACAATTGGAAACTTTACTGTGAATGTTACAGAATCTAAATCTTTATTGTCTGATAAATCATAACATCTTACTCTCCAATTGTTTGGACCTTCAACGGATGTTATGTTATCGATTGTGTTTGTGCCGTTATTTACTGATGGAACATATTGATAAGTTATTCCATCTATTGAATACTGGCAATAATCTAAATTCTCTTCAACTACTTCGAAAGTTAAGTTTGTAACGTGTGATGTGTAAGTTGTATTTTCTGGGTAAGTTATTGTTACAACCGGATCTGTGTCGTCAACTTCTGGTAATTTTACAAAGAATGTTACTGAATCTGAATCATCATTGTTTGATTTGTCATAACATTTTACTGACCAAGTATTTGAGCCTTCTACTGATACAACATTATTAATTGTATTTGTACCATTATTTGCTAATGAAACGTTTTGGTAGGTTGAACCATCAGTTGAGTATTCACAATAGTCTAAGTTTTCTTCAATTACTTCAAATGTCATCGATGTTCTGTAGGAAGAATATGTTGTTGCTACTGGGTTTGTGATTATTACGATTGGGTCTGTTGTGTCGGAAAATTCTACATGGAAAGTTACTGAATCTGTTGCATTATTCCCTGCGTCATCTAAACATGTTACTGACCAAGTGTTTTCACCTTCTTGGGAAGTGATTCCTGTAATGCTTCTTAATCCGTTTATGTCTGGACCGGCACCTGCTAAAGTCGATTGTTCTCCAGCTAAAGAGTATGCGCATGAAGCTAAGTTTTCGTCGTAAACGTCGAATGTTAAATTTGTTCTGTGGGAAGTATAAGTTGCTCCGTCAATTGGGTAAGTGATTGTTAAAGTTGGGTCTGTTGTGTCGGGGAACTCTACGTAGAAAGTTATGATATCTGTTGCGTTATTTCCTGCAGCATCTGTACAAGTTACAGACCAAGTGTTTTCGCCTTCAACTGAAGTTATTCCTGTAATATTATTGATTCCATTTGTTGCAGAGTTCATTATAACTAAAGACCCATCATTTAACATGTAACTACAATAATCTAAATTTTCATCAAATACATCGAATGTTAAATTTGTTCTATGGAAAGTATAAGTTGCTCCATCAATTGGGTAAGTGATTTCTAATGTTGGGCCTGTTGTATCTGGAAGTTCTACTATAAAAGTTACAGAGTCTGAAGCTGCGTTTCCTGAAAGATCTTGACATCTAACTTGCCAAGTATTTGAGCCGGAGAGAGAAGTTATTCCAGTAACTGTATTCGCACCATTAGCTACAGGGAAAAAGTCTAGCCATTCATTTGAATTTATTTTGTATTCACAAGAATCTAGGTTCTCATCATAAACACTAAAATTTAATTGTGTAATCTGGTGGTCGTAAGTTGCTCCGTCAATTGGGTATGTTATTTGTAGAGTGGGATTTGTTGTATCGGGGAATTCTACGTAGAAAGTTATGATATCTGTTGCGTTATTTCCTGCAGCATCTGTACAAGTTACAGACCAAGTGTTTTCGCCTTCAACTGAAGTTATTCCTATTACTGAGTTTATTCCGTTTGTAGGATTTAATACATCAACTGATGTAGCACCATTTAAGGAGTAAGTGCAAGATTCTAAATTTTCATCATAAACATCAAAACTTAAATTTGTTCTATGAGAAGTGTAAGTTAATCCATCTTCTGGATATGTGATTGTTACAATTGGGTCTGTTGTGTCGGGGAACTCTACGTAGAAAGTTATGGTATATGTTGCGTTATTTCCTGCAACATCTGTACAAGTTACAGACCAAGTGTTTTCGCCTTCTTGAGAAGTTATTCCTGTTACTGAATTTATTCCGTTTGAAAACTGGTTGACACCTGCTGAAGTTGATTGTTCTCCAACTAATTTGTAGGAGCAGGAATTTAAATTTTCGTCATAAACATCGAAGGTTAAATTTGTTCTGTGAGAAGTATAAGTTACTCCATCGATTGGGTAAGTAATTTCTAATATTGGGTCTGTTGTGTCGGGAATTTCTATAATGAATGTTACTGTGTCTGTTGCTGTGTTATCTGAATCGTCTTTACAAGTTACAGCCCAAGTATTTTCCCCTTCTACTGAGGTAATTCCTGTTACTGCATTTATTCCATTTGTAACTGGTCCAGTTGAAACTTGTGCTGCTCCGTTCAATGAGTATGTACAGGAGTTTAGGTTCTCGTCATAAACATTGAGGGTTAGATTTGTTCTGTGAGTTGTATAAGTTGTTCCATCAATTGGATAAGTGATGTCTACTGTTGGGTCTGTTGTATCGGGTTTTGCTAAAATTGTTAGAGTTAGTGTTGAAGATTCAAAGCCACAACTGTTTAAGCTTGAGCCCATTAAATTTATTGTATGAATCCCAGGTGAAAGATTAGTTGTATCTAAAGAATCTGTTGATGTAAATATATGGAAAAATGTTTGGTCTAATCCTGGTTCGTTTTTTGTATAGATAGGAGGTTCTCCAACGACTGTTAATTCTTCCATCCACAAAGGTCCATCATATGAATAAATAATTGAAACTAAACTTACCATATCACCTTGAGTTACTTCAAGTGAATCACTTGAGAAATCATTCTCATAATGTAAAAAGGTACTAATTGAATCAGAACAAGCTGCAGAAACGACATTTACAAATAATAAAGATAAAATTACTGATATTATTAATAATAAATTTTTATATTTCATTTTGATTTCCTCTTAAAAATGTCAAGACTTGCTCCAACGGTTGCGAAGACTCCATTATTGCTGACCTCTAATCCCACTGAAGTATTTTCTATTGGGTTAAATGAAGCCCTGGCTCCAAAATTAAATTCTTTTTCTGATGATTCTGTTGAGTTTTCAATACAGAATGGATCTTTACTGCCCGGTATATCTTGATCTGTATTTGTATTTGTCATGAATGTTGAAGAAATTCCTTTTTTCATATAATCTACAAAGTTATTTACTTTTCCGACACCTGCAAATAAATCAAAATTAAATTTAGGTAACGAGTAAGATACATTCCAACCAAACTCCATGGGAGATTTTTCTGTTTTTGTGTCAAATGATTCAAAGCCTGTTGAATTTGTTCTCAATTCCATAAAAGTAGGGATGTCCACTTCTGGACTCTTTTCAATTTCCGTTGTTACATTAAAATCTGTTCTTGAATTACCGACTACTTCTTTTTCTAAATTTCCTCTAGCGTAAGGTCCTGTCCAAAGTTTTCCTTTTCCAATGTTTGCTACTTTAACTTGGGGGTTTAATTCTAAGTATTGTTTATCTAAAGAAATGTCTGAACCTAGGAATGTATTTAATCTTGCATAATGTTCTGTAGCAAAAGAACTTATATCTTGTTTTGCTGTTGAGTCTTGGGCTTGCTTGGTTGCTTCGTGAAAATGGATGTCTAATTTTCGATTATCGTTGAATGTTCTTTTGTCTACATAAGTTTCATTTGAGCAATTATCTTTACCTTTAACGGCTTCTTCATCAATCTTTAATGTAGTGTGGTCAAAAGTAATTGCAGTTGATGCAATTGGTGCACCTGAGCTCCCCAAGCCTTTTCCTGAACAGGGGTCATATTTTGCAGAATGATCTCCTACTCCAATAATTCCTGTTTTCCCTAATTCTGTTTTTGGAACTGTTATATATAATCCTGTTGTGTCTTTATTTACTGCGATATTTCCCTCAAAGCCTTGTTTAATCAGATATGGATCAGCTGCACCTTTGAATGCTGTTTGTAGAGATTTATTTAATGGTGAATAAAATTTAAGGGAATCATTTTCAGCCGTTACTTCAGTTTGGAAACCAATTCCTTTTTGCACATTTGATTCTAAAGATTGAGCAGAACTAAGTTTTGGTGCAAAAGCAAGTATTGTACCTACTACAGCCCCTGCGATATAGTTTCCTACTTTTGTCATAATGTAATAGTGATAACAGTTCTTTATAAGTTTTTCCCAAACTTTGTCATTTTTAAATGATTAACATAATTGGTACAACTGCTTAGTAACAAATACTTTTATAAACAAAAATCTCGATTTATTTTTAGGACAGAAGTTTCTTAAAAAAACTTCTAACATTCGCCTAATATTATTTAGGTTGGGGCTCACCCTACGGGTAGCCTTAAAATTAAAACTTTAAACCTGAAATGGTTTTAAATTAAAGACTATGGTAAAGACATTCAAGCAATTAGGATTATCTGAAGGATTTATAGCTGTGCTTGAAAAGTTAAAAATTGAAATTCCGACTGAGATTCAAGAGAAAGCAATCCCATTTGTTTTGAAAGGAAATGATGTTGTTGCGTCTGCTGCGACTGGTAGTGGTAAGACTTTGGCATACGTATCTGGTATTCTTGAGAATATGGAACCGACTGGGAATTCTAGGGTTCTTGTTTTGGTTCCAACTCGTGAATTGGCTGAGCAGGTTGCTAGCGAATTCAGAAAGTTTGCGACTAAGAAATTTAGAGTATTTTCTATTTATGGTGGAATTAAGATTGATGAGCATATTAAAAAAATTCCTGGGGCAGATATTGTTGTTGCGACTCCTGGTAGACTTCTTGACCTTATGAATAGACAAGCGTTTAATTTGAAGAAAATTGAAGTTTTGATTCTTGACGAGTTTGATCGTATGCTTGATATGGGATTCAGTCATGATGTTGATTCGATTGTTCAGAAATGCCCTAAAAAAAGACAGACCATGTTATTTTCAGCTACTCTAACAGATGATATTGAAGATTTAGTTGAGTTATATACTAATGATGCTGAAGAAATTAATGTTAAATCTCATGTTGATCATTCTAAATTGGAACAAGTTTATTATGATGCTTTGCAGAGGGAAAAGTTTTCTTTGTTTCATCATTTGATTAAGAAGGAAAGGGCTGGGAAAATTATGGTTTTCTGTTCTACTAGAATTAATACTGAATTTATTGCAAAGAGTTTGGAAGATTTGGGGATTGAGACTAAGGTTATTCATGGTGGACTGGATCAGAAACAAAGAACTAGAACATTGAAGAGTTTCCATAACGAAGGTGGAATTTTGGTTTGTACGGATGTGGCTGCGCGTGGTCTTGATATTAAAGATATTACTCATGTTTACAATTATGATTTACCTAGTAAGCCAGAAGATTATATTCATAGAATTGGTAGAACCGCCAGGGCTGGGAAAGAGGGTAAAGCTATTACTATTTTGACACCAAGAGACCACGACATGTTTGAAAGAATTACTGAGTTACCTAATATTAAAATGCAGGAAATGGATTTACCAGTATTTGAAAGAATTGCTTCGGCTGGCTCACCTAGATTGCAGAAGAAACAAGAGAATGAAAAAACTCATACTAAGAAGAGGGGAATTCAATGGGCTTCTCTTGATGACCCTGATTTGAGTAATCGATTTAGAAAGCATACTGTTGAGCGTAATTACGAGGAGAAGCGTGAACCTTCTATTAAGCCGAAGAAGAAGACTCGAAGAGCTGGAGTTAAAGTTAAGGCCAGTGGTCGAGGGAAAACTGATTCTAAGAAAAAAATTGTGACTCATATAGCAGCTAAAGGCTCAAAAGTGAAACGTGGTCGTGCTGGGAATCGAACTGGAAAGGTTAAGAAGAAGAGGAAGGGGAAAGGTCAAGCAAATAATAAATCAAAAAAGTAGGCTTGACGGGACAGCCATTCGCTAAAGAATATGGGAAAACAATTTTTTGAAATTGTTTAGTCAAGCTAATAATAAAAGTAAAAAATAGAATGACTATTTTTTGCTGTAGGCTAAGGCAAATTGCTTCGTTGCTACGAAGTTATTAGGACGGTTGAATTAATCTGAAGGCATACTTGGTTGAAGGTTCATTTAGTAATTGGGACTAATAGAAAAAGTTGAAATTAAATTTTATCTGGCAATTTATAATTAAAGTTTAAAGTTTTTGCCATACCAATTATATATTGTGACAAAGACTTTCCTTTTTTTGAAGCAGCATATTGTCCAAAATGAAGGTCATTTACTTCAACTAGTTTATTTTTTATTGACTTTATTCCTATATCGCCTATAATTTGTTTATTTTTTACATCGTAGACCATTGACTGTATTGTTAATGGGACTCCTTTTAGATAATTCCCAATTGTTGGTTCAAGGTTATTGTAGAGCATTGAATATATGTTATCTAAAGGCACTAAATCAATACTTTTATTTTCTATTTCATTTATTAGTTTTGGATTGCCAAATCTATTTTTTGAGACTATCCAGTTTTTAGGGAGGTCAAATTTATCTATTGGATCCTCTACTATAAAGTCTAAATCTATTATTGGTTTTTCAATTCCGTAAAGACTTGCAACTATATTTCTATAAATAAAGCCTCCAATTAACCAAACATTTCCATTAGAATTATTATTTACTATTTCAAGGGCTTCGTCAAATTCTGGATATTTTTCGGCTTCTATTAAGAATTTATTTGTAAGGTCCATAAACTAAAAGGAACAGTTTTGTTTAAAAAAATTATTATGATATAGTTGGTGATTGAATGATAAGAATAGAACTTCACTTTCATTTAATTGTTAGAGTCGTTTAATTAATCTAAGGGCATACTTGGTTTATTATTATTTTAAGATTGAGACTAACATAAAGAGTTTAAATTTATTCAAAATCTAGAGTTAGTTGTTTAGGTGTTGGCATCGATTCGGCATCTTCGAATTCTATTTTGTGTTCGTTGAACAAGTAATCTTCTAATATAGAAGGTATCATTTCTGGATTTCTTTGAGATATTTTTGGGTTGTAGTATAGTGTTAGAGTGTTGCCCTTTGTTGTTGTCGTGAAGTCGCTTGAAAGAAATCCTTTCAGCGCAACATCTCCTTGTTGCTCGAAGTTTTCTATTTGTTGAAAATGCAAAGCATCTCCTTCATTTGGTTTACCTACCTTAGCTACTGCATATTTGGTTGGAACTTTTATGAATGTGACTTCACTTAATGGACTTGTTTTTCTTGGCGCGTGATACGATAGGTATAATGCATCACTTTCATCGCTGAGTTTTACTCTTTTGACTAAATCCTCTTTTGTCTTTTTTGAAATGCTGGAAATAAGTTCATTATTATGTAAATAGTTAGGGAGTTCATTGTAGAAATCTTGGGTGGTTATATCTTCATTTTTTCCACTTAGGGGTAAAGAATTCTTAGATATTAAATTTAGTAGATGCCGCTCGTCCTTTGGGTTCTTTTTAATTTTTGATTGGTATTGCGCAGAGGCCATAGTTTTTTTAATATTATTGAGAGCCATTCTATTTTTCTCACTTTCACCATAATAAACCTTAGATGTTAATGCCTGGAATCTATCATAAGGAACGCTGTCCCATGTGGTTGGACCTTGTTCTATAAACATCCACGGGCTATGTCCTGAAATGGCAACCAATTCATTAATAACATCACTATCTGTTAAGTCTGAAATATCTCTCATAAGGATATGGGAACTTGTAATACTTATAATGATTTCTATAATTCACAATATCGTGCATCTTATTTTTAACAGTATTATCTCACAAACCTTTAAAGTCAAATTTTTGCTAAAAGTCTCGCTGACCACACCCTTAAGGGTGTGGCTTGACACGGGACTTTCTTAACGCAAAAATCATCCACTCCCTCTATTTATGAAAACGGTCGCCCTTCGGGTGCCATAATATCGAAAAAAGGTATCCACACCCTAAAGGGATGTGGTTTCAATAAGAAGACATATAAGAATTCACTTGGGAAGATTAAGGAGAGTTATTCTGAGATTGGGGCGGAGATTTTGAGGCTGGAGAATATAAAGGCTGAGATTGAAAGTCGTAAGGTCAAGGAGTTGGATTCGATGAGAAAGTTTGAGGATTTGGAAATGCAGATTGATGAATTGAAGGAGATTGCAGGACAGAAGCAGAAGTTTCCTTTGTATCCTATCATTACTACTAATCTTGTGGCTGTTCTTTTAGTGTTTGTTTTTTCTAAGGGGCGGGGAGAAGGAAAGAAGTATGGGGTACAAGATATTAGATGGAGGTAGGGGGTACCAATGGCATGACCCGATAGGGGAAGCTGGGCCTTCCACAAGGGATGACCCGATAAGGGGAAGCTGGGCCTCAGATTGATATTTGGGAAATTGAATTAATGTTAGGACATACTTGGCTGGAGATTCACAGAATTTTAGAACATTGGAGGTAAAGCAATTGATTATATTTATTAGAATAATTCCTTGAGCTATGGGAATGGAATTATCGATTTTTTACTTACTTGGTTTTTGGATAATTATTAATCTAACAATATACTTTTTCGTAATTATTATCTATTTGCTTATCGACGTCTTCGTAGAGTTGTTTCCAGAGGAGTGAGAACATTTTTAGTGATTCTACGACGAATGCGGGCTCGTTGTTTTTATCTTTATGTGGCGAGAGGAAGGGTGTATCTGTTTCTGTTAGAATTTTTTCTTTTGGGAGTTCGCTTGCCATTTTTTGGAAGTGTTCTGAACGGACTATGTTTGTTGGGATTGAGAAGTAGCAGCCTATTTCATTTGCTTCTTTTATTAATTTGAATTTGCCTGAAAAACAGTGAAGTATTTTTTTTACATTTCTATATTCTTTTAGTATTTCTATTATTTCTTTTTCTGCTTTTCTTGTATGAATTGATACTGGCAGATTTAGTTCTTGTGCTAGGTCTAATTGTTTTCTAAATATTTTTCCTTGCAACTCTCTTGAGGGGATTGGATGAGAGAAGTCCATACCGATTTCTCCAATTGCGAAGACGTCCTGGATATTTTTAGTGACGAATTCTTTTAGTTCATCGAAGTCTGATTCTTTTAAGGTTTCTTCGGGATATAGGCCTGCTGAGAATTTTACTATTTCTGGATATTGTTTTGCTATTTCTAGGGATTTTGTTAGAGAGGGTATGTTTACTGATTGTGTTATGATTGTTTTTATCCCAGCATCTTTTGCGTTTTGAATTAGGGTTGGTAAGTATTCTTTATCAATTATATCAAGGTGTGCATGTGTGTCTATCATACAAATAAAAACTAAGCTTTAGTTTTAAGAGTTTTTATTTGAGCTGGGGGCTGGGGGCTAGAAGCTGAGAGGAAAAGATAAGGATAAATTAATGGTATTATATTTTAATTAGAAGTCAAAACGAACTTATTCGTATTAACTGATTTAATTAGGAATAACATTATTTCTTCATGATAGGTCTAATTATTCTTGCTGTTTTCTTTGTATCTAAACACCATGAAGAATTAATAGAGCAATTTCATCACTTAATTTATTTACCTAAATTTTAATTACCAAGTAAGAAATTTTCATGCATTTAGGCTGGAGATGAATTGTGGTTAAATGCTATAATAAACTTTTATTATTACACTCACGAAGATTTTAATCCGCACACGGCAGGATTAAAATCGCCTCCGTTAGGGATATTGAATTAGTACTATGGTGCCCTGGTCGTTTGATTGAGATTACTGCCAGCTTTCATTCTTGTAAGTCTGAAATAAGGTATTTATTGAGTAACTCAACCAATGAGAACTATACTCGCGGAGCTATTCAACTGGAGGGATAACCTTTAGGGTGTGTAGGATTTTAATTTAGACTAGCCAAATATAAGCTATACATCCTAAGATTATTACGGCTGTCAAGATCTGAGTCCAAGTTATTTTTTCTTTTAGGAATTTCCAAGCAAAGAAGTAAATTAAGATTGGTCCGAGCATTAATGTAAGAGTTGTCTCGATTACTCCTAGCCCTACATATCCTAGATAAATTATTAATCTGTAAGCCATCTTAATTGCTCCGGTTGATAGGATTTGGAGGATTGTTTTTGTGTCTATATTTTTATTGAATTTTGGCTTCATTATAATTAAACTTGCTGCCAAAACAAATATACATCTTAGGAAATAGAATGTGATTGGGTTGTAAAAATTTAGAATTAATCTTGACAAGACCAGCTCTAAAGCGAATAGAAAACTTCCAGATATTGCGAATAAATAATATTTGTTAAACTTTATATGTTTCTTTTTTATATTAGATAATATTAATGCTGCAGCTGCGATTAAGGAGGGAATTAGAATATTTGAATTTCTTTGATATAATCCAGTGCCAAAAATAAATGAGAATATGAAGGCTAAAAGAATTATAAAAAGTGGCTCTGTTATTTTTGCCGATTCAATTTTACTTAGCTGTCTATTTTTCATTGAATAGAAAGTAATATAGTTTGCTAATATTGAAATTATTATTATACCTATGAAGATTAAGATATTTTTTAAGGTTAAGGCTTCTCTTGAAATTTCCCAAAAAAAAGGAATAAAGGGGAGCATTGCAATAACTATTGCTGTAAATTGTGCTGATTGATAAAATTTGACTGAAATTATTTTTTTCATTAGAACTAGTCTTTCAAGTAAGGTTCCTGTTGCGAGCATGAATGCTCCAAAAAAAGGCCATATCATGCAGCTTTATGGAAAAAGTAGTATAAAAAATATTTGGAGAATAGGAGGGAAACCGTTTACTGTTAACGGTGGACAGTTGTCAGTTGTCAGTTATCAGCGGACGGTTAACAGTTGACCGTTTACTGTTGATGGATTAATTTTACTCTTTTTCGTAGACTTCTATGTCAGAGTGATTTGTTAGATTGAATCTGTTTTTCATTGCAAAGCCTACTAAATACATTGTTTCGTGTAATTTCTTTTTTTGTGATAGGCCAAAGAAGCTCAATAAGAAGAATTCTTTTTTTTGATTTATTACTATTTTTCCTTTAGCTGTTAAGTATTTTTTTAATCTTCTCATTGTTGCTTGCAGGTCGCTTAATGAATAGATTGTGTCTTCTAGGAATATTACATCTAATGTTCCGGATTCTATATCTAAATCGTCTGAGGATTTGTAGAAAGAGATGTTTTCTTTTTTTGGTTTGTCTTTTGTTTCTTTTACATCTATTGCATAGAGCTTTCCTTGCTTTCCTATTGTTTCAACCAATATTTTTGAGAATGCTGTTTGTTCTCTATACAGATGTAACACATTGTCACCTTTTCTTAGATTTAATTGAGATATTAATCTTTTTGCGAATTTTTCTGAAATCATATAATTCTTAGGGATTCTGAGTATAAAAAAGTTGGGAAGAGGGAGGTTGACGGTTGACAGTGGACGGTTAACTGTTGATTGTACGAGGTATTGGGTATTGGGTGAAAGAACAGAGGACAGATTGATATGTTGAATTAGAAGTATATAATATACTTACGCACCCGCGACGTTTTGGACGCGCTAGCGCAGTCCAAACTTGCTCTGCTAAGGCAATTGAATTAAATGCCCCTCGCTTCGCGATTTTAGTGTGATTCGTGATGACAGAGTAGTTAGACTGGATTGATGTTAATAAATAAAATATTCCTCGAACAACATTAATTATATCTCCTAAATTTCCGAACTACTTCGTGAAATTTATTATATTAATTTTGCAAAGCCTTACTTCAAATTTATATTGAGACTGATAATGATGGAATGATTAGAATTTAGGAAACATAAAATAATCAATAATTTATTTCAACAAGTTTTTTACTTCCGCTATCTGTAATTTTGATGCTCCTGGAGTTGCACCGAATTCACCTGAGAGAAGAATAATTGTGTCGTTCATTTTTAGGAGTTTTTGTTTTACCAGCTCTCTAATCTTTTCTTTGAATAAGGGTTCTGTATTTTTTCTTACGGGAACAAGATTGGCATAAACACCATAGGAGAAAGCTAAGCTTCTCATCATTTCTTCTTTGTAACACAAGGCGTAGATTTTTGTATTTCCTCTAAAGGCTGAAAGGTATTTTGCTGTTCGACCTGTTAAGGTGTCTGTTATAATTGCTCTGATTGGTAATTTTAGTGAAGCTCTAATTGCTGATTTTGATAGGAAGGCTGGAACATCATCTGGCAAGGAGTTCATTACTGTTTCTTTGAAGATTGGCTTTACTCTTTCAACTTCTAAAGCAACATCGTTCATTACTTTTACTGCTTCAAGTGGGTATTTTCCGTAAGCTGTTTCACCTGAGAGCATTAGGCTATCTGTTCCGTCGTAAACTGCGTTTGCAATATCTGAAACTTCTGCTCTTGTTGGTCTTGGATTTTCAATCATTGTGTGAAGCATTTGTGTTGCTGTGATTACAACTTTTCTTTTTTTAATACATCTCTTGATTAGGTCTTTTTGAATTGGTGGAACTTCTGCTGCTGGAATTTCAATTGCTAAATCTCCCCTTGCAACCATAATTCCTGCACAGTGGTCTAAAATCTCGTCAATATTATCTACACCTTCTCTATTTTCAATCTTTGCGATAATCTGTGTTTTTGATTTATGTTTATCTAGAATACTTTGAACTGCCATTAAGTCACCCTTATTTCTAATAAAAGAATGAGCAATAAAATCTACATTATGTTTTGCTGAAAATTCAACATACATTTTGTCTTTTTCTGTTAAAGACGGTAAGTCTAATTTTTTCCCTGGAACGTTTATTGATTTTTTACCTTTAATCAGTCCTGTATTTTCAACTCGACAAACTAGATGTGTTGGTTTTTTGTCGACAACTGTAAATTCTAATTCGCCATCATCGTAAAGAATTTGTGATCCCTTTTCAATTACTTTGTGGAATTTATCATAATTTAAGTAAATAGCATCGCTTGAAGTTTGTTTATCTGAACCACCAATGAATTTTATCTTATCTCCTCTTTTTACTGAAACTGCGTCATCTCTAAGACTTGTGGTTCTTATTTCTGGCCCTTTAGTGTCAACAATTACTGGAATTTTATTTGAAACTGCTCGCATATTTTTGATTGCCTTTAATGTATCTTCTGGAGTTTGATGAGCCGTATTCATTCTAAAGACATTTACACCAGCTTTATGTAATGCTGTTAAAAATGGAATGTCGCATTTTAAATCTGAAATAGTTGCTACGATTTTTGTTTTCTTTGTCATATTGATGATTCGCATTTTTCTTTTATAAAAGTTAACTATATATTATATATATTGGCGAATATATATTGAACTGAATAAGTCTCTCAGAAGAGCTTTTATATTACAATGACTCTCTTATGCTATGTCCAATGAAATGATTTTGCTAAAAGCTATGGCTGACGATACTAGATTTAAAATTTTAAAGTTTCTTATTAAAGATGAGAAATGTGTTTGTGAAATTTTTCCAGCTGTTAATAGAACACAATCAACTGTTTCTATTCATTTAACAAACTTAGTCAAAGAGAATATATTATCTTCAAGGAAAGAAGGAAAAAAAGTTTTCTATTCAATAAAAGACAAAAAAATTTTAGAAATAATTAAGATTCTTAAAAAATAATTCGAAATCTTTATATATTGATGAGTATCAATATGTTTAAGGCATATGAAAATAAAAATTTTAGGAACTGGTTGTAAGAAATGCAAGGAACTTGAAGCGAATGTAAAAGAGGCAGTAGCAGAATTAATGATAAATGCAGATATTGAGAAGGTGGAGGACATCAGGGATATTATGATTTATGGTGTTATATCTACTCCGGCTTTAGTTATTGATGAAAAAGTTCTATCTTATGGTAAAGTCCTCAGCGTTAAAGAAATTAAAGAGATTTTGAGTAAATAAAATGGACATTTTTTATCCGATTCAAGTTATTGTTAATTGGCTAGTGTATGACTTACTGAAATTCTCTTCTGAGACTGTTCTTGGAGAAGCTATTAACTTTTTTGTTTATGACAGCATTAAAATTTTTATTTTGCTCCTTGTAATTATATTTGTTGTTTCTTATATTAGAACATATTTAGCCCCTGAAAAAATAAAGAAGTTTCTTTCTAAGAAGTTTGAATTTTTAGGGAATATGGGTGCTGCAACAATCGGTATTTTTACTCCGTTTTGTTCTTGTTCTGCGGTTCCTTTGTTTATTGGATTTGTTGAATCTGGTGTTCCACTTGGCGTGACCTTTTCTTATTTGATTGCGGCGCCGCTGATAAACGAAGTCGCTGGAGCTTTATTATGGGGATTATTTGGATGGAAGATTGCTTTATTGTATGTTATCACGGGATGGATTATTGCCGTATCTGTTGGATTTATCATGGGTAAGATGAAGTTAGAAAAATATGTGGAAGATTATGTCTGGAAGATTAAGATGAATCAACTTAAAGAGAAGAAAAAGACAAGGAAAATTCGATTTGAAGAAGCTTACAAGGAAATGAAGTCATTAATAAGAAAAGTTTTTCCTTATGTTTTGATTGGAGTGGGAATTGGGGCTGCAATTCATGGGTATGCTCCAGAGAATTTCTTGACTAGAATTGCTGGCGAAGGTAATTGGTTTGCTGTCCCTCTTGCTATAATTATGGGGATTCCATTATATTCAAATGCGGCGGGTGTTATTCCTATTGTTAGCTCGTTAATTGAAAAAGGGCTCCCTTTGGGGACTGCCTTGGCCTTTATGATGTCTGTTGTGGCGTTGTCTCTTCCAGAGATTATTATCCTAAGGAAAGTCATTAAGCCTAAATTACTGGCAATTTATGTGAGTATTGTGGCAATTGGAATAATATTTACTGGATATTTATTTAATTTAATTCTCTAATTCTAAAATCTCTGGATAAAGGATATACCAAAGCATTAAAAGTGCTCGAAGGTTATTAGTTTAACTTGACGCAAGGGAGGACAATAAGTAAAATGAAATTATACGTAGGAAATTTATCTTTTAACGTTACTGAAGAAGCTTTTAAGGAAGCATTTGCAGTATACGGAGAAATTACAGAGGCAATTATTATCTCTGATAAGTTCACTAAAAGATCAAAAGGATTTGGATTTGTAACTTTCGCTGACGAAGAAGCTGGTAAAAAGGCTCTTGCTGAAATGAACGGAAAAGAATTAGACGGAAGAGAATTAAAAGTCTCAGAAGCTAAACCAATGACCGAAAGAAGATAGACTTAGAAACAATTTTTCAAGTGATTCTAGAGGCTCATCAGGCGGAAGAAGATACTAGTTTGACTAGTTAATTTTTCAAAATATTGTTTTTATTTTTTTTAACATTTTTATTTTTGGGTTAAAGACCCTTCTTTTTGTAATTTACTGAGTTAGTTCAGTTATTAGGGCAAGTTGAGTTAATCTAAAGTTATATTCAATTTGAGTTGGGGCCTCGTAAACTTTATATAGAAATCATATTTTACTTATATTATGGAAACACTAATTCAAAAATTTAAAAATCATATTATCGAAGAATCAAAAAATCCTGATTTCATCCACCACAAATGGTTTGTTAAATACCATTTAGAAATTGTAGAAAAAATTGCTTTAGAACTTTGTGACAAATACAAAGATGCTGATAAAAATCTAGTATTAACTCTAGTTTGGCTTCATGATTATGGAAAAATATTAGATTTTGATAATCAATACAAAGAAACTTTGTCTAAGGGAAAAACTAAACTAGAAGAACTTGGATTTCCAAAGCAATTTTTAGAGAAAGCAATTTCTTATGTGGATACAATGGATAAAAAAATGGAGATTGATCTTAATACTACACCAATTGAAATAAAAATAATTTCTTCTGCTGATGGTGCTTCTCATTTGATAGGTCCCTTTTTTTCTTTATGGTGGTATGAAAATTCTGAAAAGCATTTTGAAGAATTGATGCAAGATAATATTCGAAAAGCATTGAAAGATTGGAATAAAAAAGTTGTTTTACCAGAAGTTAGAGAAGCTTTTCAGAACAGACATGATTTTTTGATGGAACAATGTGGAAAGTTTCCAAGTAAATTTTTGAATTAATTCTATATGACGGCCCCAACTCAAACTCTGAAATTTCCCTTTGGGACGTTGCACTAAATTTCAGCCCTACGGGGAATATAACAAGGATTATGAGGTTACGAAGTCTTGCAGACTTCTCCACCCAAATCGTGCTACGCACGACTTCTCATAACCAAATGGTATATCTATCTTAAAGTTAAGATTAATTGTACATTGTCAACAATATTTGATGCCCTCACTGAGGTGATAATGCAACTGACTTGAGAATAACTAAATAGATTAAAGTCAAACTGGGGGATTGCTAGAGATCAGCAGAGTTTTTAGAGAGATTTTATTGAATAATAATTACTAGATTGCCGACTGATTTTGTGCTGGTTTTTATAAGGGATTTCGACGCAAGCTATATATACTCAAATTTTCTAAATTGCTTATGGCAACTCGAAAAAGAATTAGAGATAACACGCAACGTGGTATGCATAAACGTATGATTAGGGGTAAAAAACCTATGACTACTGAACAAAAAGAAACGCAAAAGAAAGCAAGAGAAGCTCAGAGAGAATTGACTAAATCACTTCTTGAAGCAGAAAGAGCGGCTACTGCAAAAAAAGCTGAATAATTTGTTATTTTGTTCTAAATTAATGTATTATCTTAGTGAAAACTTTTAGTAATTATTCAAACCAGCCTAATTTTATATTTTTTGGTAATTGTTTTATCACATATTCTTGTTTACAGGCATCTGACTTATTTTTGCAAAGTTTAGTTTTTAATAGTTCTTTGAAACCTTTTGCTTTTACACACTTACTACCCTTTCCTGTTGCATGAGCTTTCATTCTGGCATCTATATCATTTGTTACGCCGGTATAAAATGAACCATCTTGACATTCTAGGAGATACACACACCACTTTTTTCCCATAATAAGATAAATGAGTTGTTAGTTATTAGTTTTTGGTTGTTAGTTTATTTTTGCCTTTGGGAGAAAAGATAAGCTGTTGATTAAGATAAGGCAAAAAGAAAGAAAGTGGTTTCAAGTTTTCTCAATTCGTTTCTTTATTTTTTCTAAAAATCATCACTTTCCAGTAACAAAAAAGTTAAAATTTATGAAGTTAAATCATTGGATGACTGCTATCATTGGCTAGAATGTGCTTTTCGATGATTTGTACCGACTGGTCAATAATAAATAGTTTTATAAAGGCAGATTCTGATACATGATAGTAAGTGATTGATTTGTTCTTCAAATTTAATTGTACTCTGAAGAAGAGACTTATATGCAAAATAAAATGACAGATAAAATGAAAAAATTTAGAGATCTCGGTTTAAGCGAGGAAGTGTTAAAAACACTGGAAAGTATGGGAATTGATACTCCATCAGAGATTCAAGAGAAAGCTATACCTTTGGCTTTAGAGGGTAGAGATATTCTTGGGGCTTCGAAGACTGGTAGTGGTAAAACTCTTGCTTTTGCGTCATCTATTATTGAAAAGATTATTCCAAATACATCTGTTCAAGCTATTATTCTAACTCCAACAAGGGAACTTGCAGAGCAGGTTGCTGGAGCTATTAAAAACTTCTCTAAAGGAAATTTGAAGGTTACTGCTGTTTATGGTGGGGTAGATATTATGGGTCAAACTCGAAAGATGAGAGGAACTGATGTTCTTGTTGGTACGCCTGGAAGAGTTCTAGACCATTTGAATAGAAGAAATTTAAGATTAGACCAAGTTAAGACTTTGGTTCTTGACGAATTTGATCGTATGCTTGATATGGGATTTGTTCGTGATGTTGGTCAGATCATTGACGCTTGTCCTAAAGATAGACAGACTATGCTTTTCTCAGCTACAATTTCTAATGATGTTGATTATTTAGCTGCTAAATATACTAATAACCCGGTTGAAGTTTCGGTTGAATCTATTGTTGACCATTCTATGTTAGAACAAGTCTTTTATGACGTACCAGATGGATTGAAGTTTTCTTTATTGGTTAAATTACTTAAGGATGAGGATTCTCATTTGGCTATGGTGTTTTGTTCTACTAGACGAAATGCTGATTTCGTTGCTGCTAATTTGAATAACTTGGGAATTGAAGCTAAGGCTATTCATGGTGGACTTGAGCAAAATAAGAGAATTAGAGTTCTGAATGAATTTAATGATAGTAAGAATTTGAATATTTTGGTTTGTACTGATGTTGCGGCTCGTGGTTTAGATATTAAGGATGTGACTCATATTTATAATTTTGATATGCCGTCGGTTACTAGTGATTATATTCATAGAATTGGTAGAACTGCTCGTGCTGGTGAAGCTGGTAAGGCAATTAATATTTTAGCATCAAGAGATTATGAAGCTTTCTCAGATATTTTGAATAGAGAAAATGTTGAGATTAAGCAATTAGAGTTGCCTTATATTGAAAGAGTAAATATTATTACTGATTTTGGTAAGAATGGAAGGGGAAATGGCCGTCAACAAAATAGCAGAGGTCGGGATTCTGGTAGAGGACGAGATTCTGGTCGTGGAAATAGAGAGATGTTTGATGCTGTTTGTAAAACATGTGGTAAAGCTTGTCAAGTTCCGTTTAAACCAACTCAAGGTCATGGTGTTTCATGTTCTAATTGTTTTGTTCCAAAGGATTCAAATGATAGAAGTTCTGGTCGTGGCCGTAATGACTCAAATTCACGTGGGCGAGACTCAGGTAGAGGACAATCTTCTGGAGACAGAGAAATGTTTGATGCTGTCTGCATGAAGTGTAATAAGCCGTGTAAAGTTCCATTTAAGCCAACTCAAGGTAAGGGTGTATCCTGTTCTAATTGTTTTATACCAAAGGATTCAAATTCACGTGGAAGAGATTCGAGAGGATCATCTGGCGGGAGAAGTTCAGGACGATCTGGGGGAGATTCTAGTCGAGGAAGATCTGGTGGTTCAAGTTCATATTCAAGAGGCGGAAGACGATAAGTAAACTGTTTACTGTAAACGGTTCACTGTCAACTGCTGACCGAAAGGAAAGCAAATCATAAAAGAGACAAAAAAACTCCGTGAATCTTATTGATTCACTACGGTCCTTGCCATTCGCGCACTGCGTATGGGAAAACAAAATCTTCGATTTTGTTTAGCGAAAAACATTTTCAAGCATTCGAAAAATCCTTGGGAAAATTTTTCGCCCGTAAAATATTTAGAGGTGCCTGGGCAAAAAAGGCGACTTTAAAGGGGTGATTTTATTTTTTATTTGAGTTAATAATTTTGAGATATTTTTATTTGGCGGTTATGCTGTTATACGACTGAGAGCAAAAGGGCAGATTGATATGAGGGGCAGGGATTAGGCAGAGGACCGATTGGTATATTTAGTTAACTTAAGACCAATTGATTTATCACCTCGGTGAGGGCATAAATTGTGTTTGATTTTTTGGTGGGGAGAAATATTATTTCCTTTGAATAGAACAATCTATGACCACACCGTAGCGGATAATATTATGTCTTAATGATGAATGAAATGAATTGTGTTTGATTTTTTAGTGGGGAGAATACAGGGGGCAGATTGATAGGAGGGAAGTTGAGGTAATGTTACCCTTTGGGTGAGGAAATTGCTGGAGGTTGACATCAACTGAGTGTTTTATAATAATTTTATTTTGATAGATATTAACTTTACCAATGTTTTGTTTTTTCGAAGATTTGATTGTCGGCTGCTTTGATTGTTATTGTTTCTATTGTTTGGTTTAATGTTAGGTTTGCTGATAATATTTCGTCTTCTAAATTTAGTTCTTTTATTTTAGCTACGAACCAGTCGGATTTTTGTTTATACATTTCACCTAGGTCATCGTTTCGGTCTGAGGTCATTTGTTTTGTTAGGAGGTCTAGTTGGAAGGAGCCGATTCTCATGCAGGTACGAGTGTTTTCTGAGAGGTACATCAGGTGGGCTATTTTGGAGTTTTGGTCTAAGAGGTTGTTAATTATTTTGTTTAGTTCTTTTGAGTTTGTCATTATAATTTTAGGGGGAAGGGGTTTAATTATTTGTGCTAGACTTATTATTGGTCAAATAATATATTCATTCTGCCCTAGAAGACCTTATATATTAGGTTGTGTTATCTATATTATGAATAATAAGAAAGGCAGTGTTCGGACAATTCTTTTATCTTTGATTATTGTTGTATTCCTTATATGGGGATTTGTTGGAGGACAAGAGGCTCAGAGTTCTAACAAGAGTTGTGACCTTGGTATTGGAGATTCACTGTGTTGGAAATGGAGAACTAGTGACCTTGGTGAAGTAAAAGAAATAATCACTGATACGGCTGTAAGTACTGGTCATGCTATTAAAGTTTTCTTTGAAGATTAGTTTTTGTAAATTCTATATAATTTTATTTGCCGATTATGCTATAATCTGATTGTTATAAGGGTACCAATGGCATGACCCGATGGGGGAAGCTGGGCCTTCCACAAGGGATGACCCGATAGGGGAAGCTGGGCCTTCCGCAAGGGATGACCCGATGGGGGAAGCTGGGCCTCAGATTGATGTGAAGATTGTTGAATTAATGTTAAGGCATGAATTATATTTGATTTATTGGTGGGAAAAATATAAAGGCCAGATTGATATGCTAAATTACCCCTCGCAGTGCGTGCATGTAAACTGTTGAATCTTTGCTTGTTTGGGAAGAAAAGTTAGAAAGATATAATTCAGATTGAGATTGGGGAACCAGTAATATGATTAAAGATTGGAAGCTTGGCCTATGTTGAGTTAATTCTATGGTAAAAAGTTATAATTAAATTTTTAAATAAAGATATTGTTTACTAATTATATGCACTTGTAGTATAGACCCAAGTTTCTTTGGGAAACTTGCATCACGCGAAAATATCTAAACAATATTTTCACCTATGGTACCCTCTATACTTCAAAACGCATAGATGCACTTGTAGTATAGTGGTTAGTATATGACGTTGCCAACGTTGTGACCCGAGTTCGAACCTCGGCAGGTGCATAAATAGGGGATTCTTTAATCCCCTTTTCTTTATTTATCATTGAGTTCTAAGCCATCAAATTCAACTAGATTCATTTCTGCAGAAATAGCCTGGGTTAGATGAAAACTTTAGCGAAGTTTTTGTCTTGCCAAATTTCACAAAAGAAATTTGAGCGCGAACCTCGGCAGGTGCATGTTTTAAATTCTAAATAAAATGGTTCCAATAGGTTAAAATAAATTCATCAGAAATATATTTTATTAAATTTCTGTATTTAACTTTATCAATCTTAGTCAAATCGACTTTGTCGGCACTACCCAAAGCATCCAAATATCCAAACCTTTTCTTTTTATCAATAATTATTGGAGGGTATCCATTATTAATTAGGATAACATTCATCAAGATTCTTCCAGTTCTACCATTACCATCAAAAAATGGATGTATCTTTTCAAACTTATGATGAAAAACTCCTGCAAGAACTAAGGGATGAAGTTTCTTTTTGTTTTCGATATACCAATTAATTAAAATTTCCATATCAGCTTTAACATATTCAGCAGGAGTTGAGTCAAATCTAGATTTAATTACCCGAATATCTGCAGTTCTATAGCCTACTCTTTCATCAATGTCCTTCATAAGTTTTTTATGAATGCTGATTATTGAATTGTGAGAGATATTAGCTTTTTTGTTAAATATATCCAAGAAAACATCTTTTGTGTTCCTTACATCATATATCTCTCTAAGTGTTCTGTCTTTTGGAGAGACTCCTGACTCTAACATTTTTTTTGCCTCTTCTAGGGTAATTGTATTTCCTTCAAGAGAAGTCGTATTATAGGAGAAGTGGGTGGCAAAAGACTCAATAAAGCTATTAATTGTTTTTTTATCAGATTTATTAAAATCTAAATAGTGAAGTTTACATGCTTCAACTTCTGTTAAATTATTACCAATAAAATCATTTTTCTTTAATTTCATCTCGACAATCTTTTCTTTGTAGTGTTCTGATTCAAGATACAAATTTATCTTTCTAAAGCTCTTTCTAATATCTCCCTTATATTTTGGCAAATTCAGAATTTTCTTCTTCGCGCCCTCAAGACTATCTCCTAGATAAGCAATATCTTTAGAGACAACTTTAGTCCCAACTCTCTTTGAAATTCTCAGATAATATAGAGGTTTGCCCTTTACTATTTTTTTGTAAATAAATACCATATAATTAGATGATTTTGTAATTTATAAATTTACCCACTACATCTGATATGTTCTTATTGTAGTGGGTAAAAGGATTTTTGGCAATCTTTTAGCTGGGAATAGTTTACTGGTAGAATCTCGCGTTGCCAACGTTGTGACCCGAGCGCGAACCTCGGCAGGTGCATGTTTTCTTTTTAACTAATATCTAGCCATGGTCTTTAATACGAATTCATATGTCCTGTCGGCTTGTTCTAGCATGAATTGGTAGTATTTCTTTTTGTTGCCATCAGAGGACTTGGACAGGGCATTAAAATAGCTTAGTTTATTTTCTTTGTAAACTACAACTGGACTATATCCTCCACTCATTAAAATTTTATTCATTAGTAGGCGGCCAGTACGACCATTGACATCTAGAAATGGATGAATCATTTCATATTTTCTATGAAATTCAAAGGCTAAGATTATTGGATGTTCTTTCCGACGATTCGTTTTGTACCAATCAAGCAATAAAGTTAATTCTTTTTCTACGTTCTGAGGCAAGGTAGTCGTTTGATTATTTACTATATTTGAAACTTCTTTAAATCCTCTAGGATAAGCTTCGCCGCCTTCCATTGTCAAGTTTTTAGTTAATATGTAATATAATCTCTTTATTGAAGCAATATTAAATTTAAATCCATCAATCAGATAATTGAATGCTTTAATAGAGTTCTTAACTTCACGAACTTCATTCCTGTTCTTGTATTTGGAATTCCCTGTTTCTATAATCTTTTCAATTTCTCTTCGAGTAATTTTTGAACCTTCAATGTTATTAGAGTTAAATATAAACTCTTTTGCAAATTCCACGTTAATCATTTTACGACATTTTTTTGCATCAATCAGATTATTAATTAAAATAGAATTATACTCAACCTTTTCGGGTAGCTTGGGATGATGAGATATTTTATTTTTTATTTCTATAAGGAATCTTTTTCTAAAGTCAAATTCTTCCATAGAAATTTGTTCTAAGTTGTCCAAGATGTATTTCTCTTTTGATATATGTTCAGTATTCTTCCCAATATGTTTTTTAATTACAAGGTTGTCTCCCATAAAACTAATCTTCTTTGTAAAAGATGCGTAGCTAGTATCCTTATTTTCTTTGATTTCCAAATAACTCATATATAGGAGAATTGTTCTCACTTTAAATATTTTACCTAAAAGGCAGTAACTAGATGTAAATAAACACCTATAAAAGTAGATTATTTTTACCTACAAGGCAGTAATATGTAGTTCTCTTTTTACCAAAAGGGATATATCCATTTATCTATTTTTCATAACAGTCTCTGCAAAATACGTCTTTGCCTTCTCTAGGCTCAAAGGGAACTTTGCATGAACATCCGCATATTGCACAAACGGCTTGATACATTCGTCTTGGGCTTCCGTAGCCATTTCTGCTTGTCCAGTTTATGTTTTCCATAATTGTGAGAGGATATTGATATTTAAATTTATTATGGCGAATGAAGAGGAGGGCCGTTTGCAGTTGACTGTTTGCAGTGAAAGGTTGACGGTATGAAGTATTTGGTAGAAAACATTTAGAGAGAGAAGGGGATGATTGATATTGAAATATTCTAATGAAAAAGCCGTTGAATTAATGTTAGCCTTCGGCTTTGGTCGCTTGAGTTTGAATCTCTGCCGGTTAGAAATTGAAAGTCACTCAATTGATGTTGAATTGAACCCGACTTGCCCCATATAATCTGGTGGAGTTATCTATCTAATCACCTAATTAATTTAAATACCAAAGTGGGAATTTATGTACCAAAGGCCCGTAAATATTATAATACAAAGTTTCTTTACTCTAATATGGGAATATTTAGTTTTTTGAAGAAGAAGGTTGAAGAACAGCAAGTTAAGGAGATAGTTGTTCTTCCTAGGGGCGAGTTGCTTGGATGGATTGAGAAGAAGAAGGAGGAACATCGAAATAAGGAGGAGGTTTTTTTATTGCCATTTAATGAGCGAATTGGTATACTTGTTCGTGAGTTGGAATCTGAGATTGAGGTTATTGAAGGTCTTGATATTTCAGATAGAAAGGTTGAAGAAAGGGTTAAGGCGATTGTTCGTAAGAACTTGAAGAATTATATTATGTATTTGAGGAAGATGATTGTGCAATTGAAGAATATTAATAAGAGAGAGGAATTTATTGAGAAGGTGAATGAAGCGATTAATGATTTTGAGATTAAGTCTAATATTAGTTATCAGAAGGCTTCATTTCTTGTTGGAAAGGATATCCAGGGGACTAAGAAAATAATTAGAAAGTTCTTGGTGGACTTGGGAAAAATTTTGAAGGAGAGTAAGGGGGAGCTTGAGGAGTTTGAGGTTATTGATTCTATTGATAAGGATGCTTTTAAAATTAAGGGAATTAAGGAAGAAAGGGCTAGCATACTCAAGTCATTGAATGAGGATGATAATAGACTGCAAGAGCTTGGCCAAAACTTGAAGAAGAAATTAAAGGAGATTGATGACTTGAGAGGGTCGGAGAAGTTTAAAGCAGAGGAGAAGAAGAAAAAAGTGCTTGAGGCTATGAAAAAAGATTTGAATAAGGATATTAATAATTTGCATATGTTAATTGATTTCAAGGGGCTTCTTCGTTTTTATCATCAGTTTGAGAAGGAGATGAAGCTTGTTAAGGAATATCAGGATAATTTTAGACTTGCGATAAAGAGTTTGAAATTTGATAAATTGATGGATTTATTGAAGGAGGCTAAGCTTGAGAACCCTAAGGTTTTTGGCTTGATGCAGATTATTGAGGATAAGGAGAAGACGATTGCCGAGACTACTTTTGAGGATTTTGGTGTTGATGTAATGACTCGGGATTCGGAAAGTATCAGGGATGATATTAGTAGGGTGAATATTGAGAAGACTGCTAAGGATAAGAAGATTAAGATTTTTAATGAGAGCTTGGGAAACATTTTTGAGAAGGTTAAGGAAGCGTTGGGCAAAATTTCTGTTGAGTTGAAGTGATATTAATTGAAGGCAAATTAATATATTAAATTAGTCTAGGAGCCGTTGAAATAGTTCTCGCGGTGCATGCATGGAATATATTTGATAATCCCTCAATTGAGATTTGGTTGAACAAACAATGCCTGCTAACGCAGTGGATAATATTATTTGTCTTCATATTAATTTGTCCAGTTATATTCATTGGTTAACGGTTGACAGTTCACGGTGGACAGTTGACGGTTAACAGTTGTCAGTTATCAGTTGTTAGTTTACGGTTGACGGTTTGGGGCAGAAGCCCAAGTTGGTGATTAAATCGATAACTCCACCACAAGGAGGGTGCGAGAACCTGAGGGGGTTTTCTCAGGCCCCAGGTATATGGAAACAATACTTGGTTCGTGAGAGGTGGTGGTGGGGAGAGCGGTGGACAGTTTACGGTTTGATATATTAAATTAGTCTGGGGTAACAAAAAAGACAGGGACAAATTAATATGAAGGCCGCTGAGTTAATATTAGGGCATACCTGGTTGGATATTGACAGAGTAGTTTCTAATAATCTTATGGTATCACTAAGATATCAATTGTTGGAGGTTGATGAACAATTGAGCATTTGTCAATAATTTATATGCACGGCAGCGCAGCGGATAATTAAATTTGTCCAGTTATATTCATTGGTTAACGGTTGACAGTTAACAGTTGTCAGTTGTCAGTTATCAGTTGACGGATTACGGTTTACGGATATGCATTTTGTATCTTGATAACTTTGGGTTAAGAGATACCAATTAGATATTTGGATCGATAATTCAACCAAAAGGAGGGCGCGAGAACCTGAGTGGACTTTCTCAGGCTGGGAGCATACTTTGTGCTACTATGGTGGTGGTTGGGTGAGGAGAGAGTGGGAAATAAGAGGGAGGTGTTAAAGTCGAGTTCTCCCCCAGATTATTTGGGACAAGGAATTGTTCCGTTGAGAATAAAGAATAATTATTGTATGATTGATTGGGTGGTGGTTGGTGGAAAATAAGAGAACAAATGAACATACCTTTTGTATCTTGATAATGCTTAAATAATAGTTTTGTTTTGGAAGGTTATGAAGATTAAGATTAAGAAGCAGAATAAGGATGGTATTGTGAGAGTGGAGTCTTCTGGGGATATTAAGGAGTTTATTTTTCAAGAAGATTTTTTGAATAAGGAGAATTCTCCGTTGCTTTTGTGTTTTAGAGGTAAGGATTCTTCTGGTATTATTGAGTTATCTGCTAGTGATGTGGATAAATTATATTCTGAACTTAAGGAAAGAGAGATGCTTTTGAATTCTGCACGTGTTATGAAGTTTGAGAAGTAAAAACGGTTAACGGTGGACGGTTGTTAGTTATTAGTTGTTAGTTTACAGTAGACGGTGGACGGTTATCAGTTTGTATGGAGTTTGAGCATAAGGCTGCGTTGTTTGAGAAGTTTGATTGGGCTCGGGAGAAGGATGTTGTTGTGTTGGATGTGGGTAATGATTATATGCGGTTTGATGTGGAGTTGGAGAGGGTGTTGAGGGAGAAGTTGAGTGGGATGGGATTGTTGTAGGTTGAGAATGATTGGGGATGAAATAGGTATTAAATATCTAGTATAAGGGCACTAATATATTTGCATACATTTCTAAAATTAAATTTATGTTAATTATATTGTGTAAGCAGTGAAAAAAACAGCTTAGCGGACCTTTCTGCCTTGAAAAAGGAAGTGAAAGCATAACCTGATATTCAAGCAATTGCTTCTGTTTTTGGATACTTACACTTTTTTATTTTTTACTTTCCCAATCCCTTAAACACATATTTAATTTATCCTTATTCAATATATAATGCTTAAACTTTTGTCTTAACTCATTAGAATACCCACTAGGAACGGAGCAACTTAAAACGTCCTTCCCAAAACTTTTTATCAAATCAAATGCAGGGACAAAATCAGCATCCCCAGAAATCAAAACAACAGAATCTATACTATCCTGAAATGCTTCTTTTACCATGTCAATTGCAATCCATATATCAATCCCTTTTTCTTTCTGATTATAATCAGCAATATCTAAAAAACTATTCTCAACTATGGGTTTACAAATATTACATAAATCCCAAGACTCCATTAGATCTTCCTTTTTTCTTCTTAATTCTTTTGTAGATAATCTTTGCAATTTTCTCAAAATTATTTTAACACCAGTTTTTTCTAAATGACCCAAGAAAGCTCTTTGCATTTTATAGATTAAAGGATCGTCTTTAATACTTGGCATAGAAGCATACCAACGAATTTCAATTACATCAAAATTATTTTCCTTCGCAATCACACTAGAAACTTTATGTATATCAATACTACTAGGTTTAACCCACTTCTTAACATTATGATACCAATTATTAGCATCAATAAAAATGATAGCTTTTTTACTCATAAAAAACCACCAAAGAAAAAAGAAAAGCCCAGCATGTTGCAAGCAAGATACTGGGGACTTAAATTACTATTACATCGATTTTCATATTTATAAAATTTCTGGTTAAACATATTCAATGATATTAATGAAAAATTTATTAAAGAATAAATTACGAACATGTTGGTTTTTTATAAAATTACAGACAAAATTCTACAGTAGGTAAAAAATAAGCGTTAGGAAGTTGGGGCCTGGAGGAATCGATCATCGGTTAGCAGTTTCCAATTAGATATTTAGATCGAGTTCTTCCCCCAGATTGTTAAGTAGCGGTAGATGTTTTACGGTTTTCCAATTAGATGTTTATATCAATAGCTCCCCCCAGATTGTTAGAGGCCAAAATTACTCTGTCAATGAACCCCAAAATGCACTCACCGCGAGGGATAATATTACTATATCAATCTGCCTTTTATCAATTCCAATAAGACATTTAGATCGATAACTCCCCCAGATTGTTAAGGGCGATAGTTTACGGTTGATATCGCTGAACAAAAGATTTGTATTATTATATTTTGCATCCTTCAAAATATTCTTTTCTCAACTTTACATACCTGGTTACTGATTTCATTAGTTCGTTTGATCTGGAAAAATTAGAATTTCTATTTCTATCAAAATATGTATAGAGAATAACTTCAATGCCTAAAGTCTGTAAAAAAAATCATCTATTGACCCGAAGATCAATAGGGAGCATGTTGATATTAGATACATATTTTATTATTTAAATATTTCGGGAGGGAGGAAGGG